>JAKAMV010000590.1 GCA_021812735.1 Chloroflexota bacterium
CCGCCTGTTCGCCACCGCCGGCGCCTTCCTGCCGCCCGCGCTCCAGCAGGCGTGGGAGGACCTGGGCGTCATCGTGCTCCAGGGATACGGCGCCACCGAGACCGCGGCCGGCAGCTGCACCACGATGAACGACCACCCGCTCGGCTGCGTCGGCTGGCCGCCTGACCCGGTCAGGATGCGCATCGCCGACGGCGGGGAGATCCAGTTCGCGGGGCCGACCGTGTTCAAGGGCTACTGGCAGGACCCGATCGCCACCGCGGACGCGTTCACCGCCGACGGCTGGTATCGCTCGGGCGACCTCGGTCAGCTCGACGAGCGCGGACGGCTGCACCTCCACGGCCGCATGAAGGACATCATCGTGCTGCCCAGCGGGTTCAACGTGTTCCCCGAGGACGTCGAGAACGCGCTGCGCGTGGCAGGGATCCGCGACTCGGTCGCGGTGGAGACGCGGCCGGGGCGGATCGAGGCCGTGGTGCTGGCGCCCGAGACGCACGCCGTTCCGGGCGACCCGCGCGCAGCGCCGGCGATCAACGGCGCGCCGCCCGAGGCGATGCGGACAGCGATCGAGGCTGCGGTGAAGGCCGCCAACGCCATGCTGGGGCCGAGCCAGCGCATCGCCGGCTGGCGGCTGTGGCCCGAGGCCGACTTCCCGCGGACGCACACCTTCAAAGTCAAGCGCGACCGGGTCCGAGCATGGGCCGCCGTGGACCAGGCGCTGCCCGTCACCCAGGACGAGAGGGCGTAGACGGGGAGGCGGCCGCGCGCCGCGTTACTGCGGGCCGGCCAGCGGGCTGCCGAGCCCCCCGAGCGCTGACGCCAGCCGGGCGACCGCCGGGTCGGGCGAGACCGTGGGCGACCACGGGAAGAAGATCAGCGTTGTGCCCATGCGCCGGAGCACGAACTCCTCGTCCTGCGGATAGCCGATGGCGCCCGTCCCGGAGTGGAGGTAGGCCCAGAACTCGCGGCCCGCGGCGTCGGCCGCGTCGGCGTCGGCGAACTCGTAGATCACGATGAAGCCGTGCGTCGGGTCCGACGGGATCACCGCCTGCAGCAGCAGGCGCGGCGTGCGCAGCAGCGTCGGCGTCTCGCCGGGGCGGAAGTCCGTGTTCGGGTCCCGCACCACGAACGAGGCGCTCTCGAGCGCGAGGGACACGCGGTCGCGGGTGAGCGCAGCGGCCGACCCGGCCGCCGCCGGCGAGGTGTTCGCGCCCGGCACGACGACGTTGACGCCGACGCCCATCACCTCGAGCAGGACGAGCGCCAGCCCGGCCAGGATGCCGAGACCGGCGAGGATCGCGAACCAGAACGGCGGTCCGGCCCGTCGGCCACTGGCCGCCGTCCCGGGGGCGGGGGCGCGCGTCATCCGGGAGGCCAGTGCATCGAGCGCCCGCCGAGCAGGTGCAGGTGCAGGTGGGGCACGGTCTGGCCAGCGTCCGGCCCCACGTTGCTCACCAGCCGCCAGCCGCCGCCGAGCCCGTCGGCGGCGGCGATCCGCGCAGCCACGCTGAACAGCCGGCCCAGGAGCGGCGCGTCGGCGTCGGTCAGCGCGGCGGCCGATGCGATGTGGGCGACGGGCATCACCAGCACGTGCGTCGGCGCCTGCGGGTTGATGTCGCGGATCGCGAAGACCAGGTCGTCCTCGTGCACCTTCGGCACGGGGATCTCGCCGGAGGCCATCCGGCAGAACAGGCAGTCATCGGACATTCGGGGCACAGCTCCGGGCGGACGTGGTGCGGCCCTCAGGGTATGCGAGGTCCTGCCGTCGCGCGATGGACGGTGCGCGGGCGCGCTACGCCAGGCATGCGTCCCGCGACTCTGTGGCCGCGACCATGCACGGTGGCGAGCCTCTCAACCACCAGCTATGCGCCCCACGACTCTTGGCGCGCGCCGACGGATCGCTCCCGGTCAGCAAGCCACCGGGTGAATGACTGACCGGCGAAGGTTGCGATCTCGGCCTCCGCGGGCCATCGGGCGCGGCTGGGACGTGGATACGAGTCACCCCACGCATAGGTGACGGCCCGCTGCGCGGACGGGGCGCCGCGGCGGATCGAGCGCGAGGATCACGCCGGTGGCCCGCTCGCGATCGCCGGTGTCGACGGCCATCCGGCGGACCGTCGCGATCGCGTTCTCGAGGTCCTCCGGATCGCCCCCGCGCGGCGTCACCGCCACCACGACGTGGTCCTCGGCGTGGCCGATCCACCGGCCGTCGGGCAGGCGCCGCTCGAGCAGTACCCGAGTCGTCGTCCCGAGACCGCGTCGCGCGAAGTCGGCGCGCGCCGCGGCCGCCCGGCACAGCAGCTCGGCTGCGCGGGCCTTCTTGGTGGGCTCGTCCACCTGGCCTGCCATGCGGGTCGCGGGCGTGCCCGGCCGGGCCGAGTAGCGGAAGACGTGCAGGCCCGCGGGTTCGAGTTCCCGGATGAACGCCTTGGACCGCTCGAAGGCGGCGGCGTCCTCGGTGGGGAAGCCCGCGATCACGTCGGCGTGGATCGCCGCGCCGGAGATCGCCTGTCGAGCCCGCTCCACAACGCTCGCGTAGTCGTCGGCGGTGTACCGGCGGCCCATGCGGCGGAGCACGCCGTCGTCGCCCGACTGGAGCGGCAGGTGCAGGTGCGGCAGCGTGCGAGGCGCGCCGTCCACCCAAGCCGCGAGCAGCTCGTCGTCCACGTGCTGGACCTCGATCGATGAGAGGCGGATGCGCTCGACCTCGGTCTCGGCGAGCAGGCGGCGCACCAGGCCAGCCAGGGTCAGCGCGCTCCTCGCGTGCGATCCCCGCGCCCCGCGCTCGGACCAGCCGCCGTCGTAGGTCCCGATGTTGATCCCGGTGAGGACGATCTCCCGGTGGCCGGCGGCGAGCGCTCGGCGGACGTCGGCGAGGACGGCGTCGGGGGCGAGGCTCCGCTCATCGCCGCGGGCTCGCGGGATGATGCAGTAGGTGCAGTGGAAGGAGCAGCCGTCCTGCACCTTGACGAAGGCGCGGGTGCGCTCCACCGAGGCACGGTCGTCGGCGATGCCGTCGATGGGGCTGGCGGCCACCACGCCCGACAGCGTGGGCAGGGGCGCGGTCAGGGGTTCGCGCGGGACCGCGCTGCCCGCGTCGAAGTTGTGACCGAGGACGAGCAGCGCCTCGAGCTCGGCCAGGAAGGCCGCCTTGGCCTCGTTGTCCACGAGCCGAGCCCGCGGGTCCACGCGGGCGTACGTCACGGGATCCACCTGGACTGAGCAGCCGGTCACGATCACCCGCGCGTCGGGGTTCGCCCGCCGGGCGCGGCGGACCGCGTGGCGACTCTTCTCGTCGGCGGCCGCGGTCACCGTGCAGGTGTTGACGATGACGAGCTCCGCCCCGCCCGACGGGTCCACCAGGGGCACGCCGCCCTCGCGCAGCAGGCGCGCAGCCGCCTCCATCTCGGACTGGTTCACCTTGCAGCCGAGGTTGACGATCGCGGCAGTGCGGGGCGCGGCGGGGCGCGGGACGGGGTCGGGCATCGCGCGGGCGATCGTAGCGCAGGGCGGGCTGCGCCCCGCGCAGTCCAGGGCGGGCTGCGCGCCCGAGGTCTGCCCCCCCGCCCCCTCGCGGTCCGAGGGGTGCCGGCTGCAGCGTGGCCGGCGCCCACGACCCGCGATCAGCCGCCGGCGCTGCCGGTGGCCGGGGTCTCGCTCAGCCTGCCCTGCGACTGGGCCCACGCCCAGACGTCGATCTCCGGCGGCTCGATGCCCAAGTCCGTCAGTGCGGTGCACACCTGCGAGCGGTGGTCAGTCCCGTGGTGGATGGCCTGAGCGAGTCGAACGCCCAGCGGCGCGCTGCTCGTGGAGCCGTCGTCGCGGCGGCGGAGCACGTCGCGGTCCGGGTCGAGGTCCCCGGCGAGGAGCTCCTGCCAGACTGGCCCGAGTGCGCGCATCGCCGCGCGGAGGCCGGCGATGCCCATCGTGTACTCGTCGATGTCGGCGACCCTGCCGCCTGACAGCAGCGCGAGGTACGAGGCGTCGGCCCCGACCGTGTGGCGCAGGGTCTCGATGATCGACCCGTAGGTGCCGGGGACAGCGCTCGCGAGCTGCTCGATGTCGAGCGCCTCGCAGGCTTCCAGCAGCTTGTCGGTTGCCCACACGTGGTGGGCGAAGGCGTCGGCCAGGAGGGAGCGGCTCATCTCGGCGGCACCTCGCCGGCGAGGGCGAGCAGGGGGTCCCCGTCGTTCATGGCCAGCGAGGTCACGAGGAAGATGACGACGCCGTCGACCGGCGCCGCGGGCCGCTCGAGCAGCGCGCCGAACGCATCCCGCACTTCGCCCACCGGCGTGCCGGCCGCCACGGCCTGGCCGACCTCGACGACCGGGTGCCAGTAGCCGGTGGCCGTCGCACGCATCCACGACTCGTACGGCAGCACCTGCGTGTGGTGCCGAGGCCGATCCGGCGCGGCGTCCACCACGCCGGCCTCCTTGAGCAGGCGCCGGAAGCCGGCGGCGTGGAGCGCCACGTCGTCGGCCGGCCAGCGGCCCTGGCCGCCCACCTCGCCCAGCACCGCCGGGATCCCGAGCGAGGCGGCAGCCGTGGTGGTGGTCCCCGGCGAGGGTCCGATCAGCAGGTACCTGAGGCCGTAGGCATCGGCGAGCGCGCGGCTGCGCGCATCCACGGCGGCGTCGCCCGTTTCCTCGATGCCGGTGAACGAGACCAGCGCCTCGTTCATGTCGCCGCAGTGCATGTCCACGAACACGTCCGAGCCCGCGATCACGTGCTCGGTGAGCCAGTGGGCGAGGCGCTGCGTGGGCGCGCCGGCGGGATCGCCCGGGAACTGGCGGTTCAGGTTGAGGCGGTCGACGGGGTTGACGTAGATCGACCGGGAGGCGAACGCCGAGGGGTTGGCGGTCAGGACGGCCACCACGGCCCCGCTGACCTGCGCGGGGTCCAGACCGAGCACCACCTCGCGCAGCGCCGCAATGGAGACGTACTCAGCGCCGTGGATGCCCGCCGTGACGGCGACCCGGGGGCCCGGCCTGGCGCCGTGGACGATCGCGATCGGCAGGACGGCCACGTGCTCCCCGCCGAGGTGGACCTGGACAAGGCCGGTCGCGCGCTCGCCCGGAGCGGCGGCGATCGACCCGACGACGATGGCTTCGCGGTTGCTCATCGGTGCAGCGTACCGCCCGGATCGTCGGTTGGGATGAGCGGTCCGTCGTCTTCGTCGCCGGGCATCCGCAGGTCCGGCGCCGCATCCGCCGTCCAGCGCGCCTGGGCGATCAGGGAGCGGAAGGCGCGCCCCACCGCGTCCGCGTTGAGTGCGGCGTTGATGGCGGTGTGGAGGGTCCGGCCGTCGCCCGCGAAGGTGACGATCACCGTCACGGGCCGGGGTGCCTCAGGAGCCAGCGCGTCCAGGGCGGTCGCCAGGTCGAAGCGCAGCCCCGACGGCACCGTGCCGTATGCCGCGAGGTCGAGCACCAGCCGGCAGATCACCGGCTCCCGCGGGCGGAGCACCCTGGGCACGGCCACGTCCCGCAGACTGACCTCGGCGCCGAACCAGTTCCCTCCTCCGCTCCACGGCTCGGCCAGCTCCACGCCGGCGAGCACGCACGGACGGCCACCGGTGTTCTCCAGGACGAGCGGCGCCGCCGTCGCGCCGACACGCTCGCGCAGGGCACGGCCTGGGTCAGTGGCGCGGCGCTCGATGGGCTCCATGGCCGAACGATGCCAGTTGCCTGTGACACCAGGCTGTCACAGGCGGCCCGGGCGCTCGCCGAGGCGGCCGTTCCGTTGTACCGGTGGTGCCGGTGGTACGGGCCGATTCGGGCCGTTGTACCGCCGAGGCCGGTGTTGAGGAGCAACCCCGAGCGCGGCCGGCCCGCCGGCCCCTGCGTTGCACCGCCTACACCGGTATGCCGCAGTGCCGCAGTGTCGGCGGGCGGGCAGGGTGCGGGATCCGCGATATCGGGATCCGCGACGTTCGCTGTGTACGGGCGGAGACGGGCCCTCCGTCCCCATGACCCGTCTCACCCGAGCGGCCGAACCGCCTCGAGCGCCACCCAGTCGCCCTCGGCCCACCGGCGGGCGATGGTCAGACCCCGCTGCTCGAACGCCGCCACCACCTCCGCTTCGCGGTCGGCGAAGATCCCCGACGCCAGGAGCGTGCCGCCCGGCCGGAGGTCCTCGACAAGCCCGTCGGCCAGCGTGACCAGCAGCGATGCGATGAGGTTGGCGAGCACGACGTCGAACGGTCCTTCGCCCGACGGGGCGCTGCCCTCGCGGGAGCGGATCCGGCGGGCGAGCCGGTTGCGACGCGCATTGGCGGCCGACGCCTCCACAGCGATGGGGTCGACGTCCACGGCGAGCACGCTGGCGGCCCCCAGCAGCGCGGCGCCGATCGAGAGGATCCCGCTGCCCGACCCCACGTCCAGCACGCGCGCCCCCGACAGCGCGCCGCGGTCGGCCAGCGCCTCGAGCGCCGCCAGGCAGAGGCGGGTGGTCGGGTGGAGCCCCGTCCCGAACGCCATCCCAGGGTCGAGCGCGAGCACCACGTCGCCCGGCGCGCGGCGATGCCGCCGCCACGTCGGCCGGATGACGATGCGCTGCCCGACTCGGAGCACCGGGAAGTGGGCCTTCCAAGCGTTCGCCCAGTCGGCCTCGCGCACCACGCAGTCGCCGAGGTCGCCGATC
>JAKAMV010000591.1 GCA_021812735.1 Chloroflexota bacterium
GACGCTGCGCTAGCATCAGCCACGTCGTCCGTCCCTGACCCATCCCGCACCACGAGGCGTCCCACATGAGCAACTGGCTGCTGGTCAGCTCCGCCGAGAACTTCGAGACGAGCCGGTCCCTCGGCTTCGCGCAGGCCGGGATGAAGAGCCGGCATCGACGGAAATGGGAGCGCGTGCGGCCCGGCGATCGCGTCTTCCTGTACCTCACCGGCGTCAAGGCGATCGGAGGCGTCTGCCGGGTCAGCGGCACGCCCTTCGAGTCGCACGAGCGTCTCTGGACGTCGGAGTCGCATCCGCAGGAGGACTATCCCTGGCGCTTCCCGACCGAACCGCTCGCGATCCTGGCGCCCGGCCGCTATCTCCCGGCCGAACCGCTCGCGCGCGAGATGACCTACACGCAACGGTGGCCGGCGGCGAATTGGACGCTCGCCTTCCAGGGGAACGTACACGAGATCTCCGACGCCGACGCCGACCTGCTCGAACGCGCGATCAGGCGCGCCGCCGACCAGGTGCCGATCTGATCGAGCCCGGCACGCGCAGCATTCAGAGCGGCTCCCGGGGCGTCCGGCATGAAGGGCCTCGCCGAACGTTCGGCAAGCGCGCGCTCCGTGCGCCAGTCGGTGGGGACCGTGGATCACCACGAGTCCGGCCCGGAGGTCGCGCGGGTCGCTGCAACGGAGGGCGCCTACCCAGACGTCCAGCGTGCAATGACCGAACTGGTCACCGCACGTCGCGTGGACCGTGCGCATCCTCCCGGCCAGATCCGACACGGGCAGCCTGGCGATGGGGACCTCTCTCGACTGCATCTTCTGCGGGACCACCAACCGCCCGCAGGACACCTTCTGCCGCCTCTGCCGCTCTCCCCTCCGTTCGTTGAGCGTCGCGGCGGCGCCGGAGCCCACCTCGGCAACGCGCGAGGGCGCGCCGAGCCACGTGACGGCGACCCAGCTGGGGTCCGGTCCAGATCGCTCGGCGGTCCCAGGCCGTCGTCGTCGTGCGGCGCCTTGGCCCGCCACGGCAGCGTCACCACCGGGACAGATGATCGGCCGGCCTGCACACCACCGCCCACGACTCGGGAAGGCAGGCAGCCGGTGCGCACTGCGCGACCCAGCCCGCGATCGTCCGGGGGAGCAGGAGCACGAGGAGTCGAGGCCGGCCGGCAGGCATCGCCGCAGGGGCCGCAGCTGCGCGAAGGCCAGGCTCGGACCCACTCGACCGCACCGCCGCAGCCGACGGCCCAGGTCGAGGCGCAGCCGACGCCGCAGCCCGCCGAGTCAGGAACGCCGGCGGCGCCGCAGGCCACACCACAGCCCGGCGGAGCCCTCCGCAAACCGGGGCAGCCAGGACCCGCCGACCAGCACTGACCGCCGATCCTCACGCACCATGGGAGGGCCGGCGGGGTGACGGCAGGCGCGGCGGTTTCGCCCGGCGGCGCCTGGGCAGCGGCCCCGCGTGCGCTGCGTGGGCTACGTGGTCTGCCCACGCGAGGCCGCTTCGGGGTAGGCTTCGAGCATGCCCTCCGCCACCGGGATCGCCCCAGCCCGGGCGGCCACCGGTGCCCGTCGTGGCATGGTCGCCCTTCGCCACCGCAACTTCCGGCTCTTCTTCTTCGGACAGCTGATCTCCCTGATCGGGACCTGGATGCAGTCGCTCGCCCAGGGGTGGCTCGTTCTCCAGCTGACGCACGACCCCTTCGTCCTGGGCGTCATCTCGGCCGTGCAGTTCGTGCCGATCATGGTCTTCGGGCTGTTCGGCGGGCTGATCGCAGACGCGCTGCCGAAGCGCACCACGATCATCGCCACGCAAACCTCCTCGATGCTGCTGGCGTTGGCGCTCTTCTGGCTCACCTGGACGCACCAAGTGCAGGCCTGGCAGATCGGCGTGCTGGCGTTCCTGCTCGGGTGTGTCAACACGATCGACATGCCGACGCGCCAGGCGTTCGTGGTCGAGATGGTGGGTCGAGACGACGTGGTGAACGCGGTCGCCCTCAACTCGGCGGTCTTCAACGCTGCGCGGATCGTGGGCCCCGCGATCGCCGGCGTCATCATCGGCGTGGTAGGGATCGCGTCCTGTTTCCTGCTGAACGGCCTCAGCTACATCGCGGTGATCGTCGGCCTGTTCGCGATGCGGACGTCGGAACTGCACGCGCGGAGCGGGTACCACCTGCAGCACAGCGCGATGGCCGTGGTGGCCGACCTGGCCGAGGGACTGCGCTACGTCCACCGCACGCCGATCGTGCTGCTGGCGGTAGCGGTCGTAGGCCTGGTCTCGACGCTCGGGATGAACCTGAACGTGCTCGTGCCGGTCTACGCTGCCGACGTGCTGCACGCGGGCGCCACCGGGTTCGGGTTCCTGATGGCCGCCACGGGGATCGGGTCGCTCGTCTCCGCGCTCACCATCGCGTTTGCAGGTCGTTCGTCGCCGCGCGTCATGCTGTTGGGGGGCGCGGTCCTCGGACTGCTCCAGGCGGTGCTGGTGGTCGTCCACGCGATGCCGATTGCGCTGGCGTGCCTCTTCGGAGTGGGGTTCGGGAGCATCGCGATGACGGCGACCGCCAATACCTCGATCCAACTCGCAGTGCCCGACGATCTCCGCGGTCGCGTGCTCAGTGTCTACACGACCGTCTTCGCCGGCTCGACCCCCGTCGGGGCCCTGTTCGCCGGCGCGCTGGCCGCCCAATTCGGCGCCGCGCTCTCGTTTGGGGTCGGGGGCGCGAGCTCATTGGCGGTGGTCGTGGTCGCGTTCCTGCTGGCCCGTCCCTGGTTGCGCAGCCGACGGGCGGTGCGCTTGGCGTAGGGGCTTCAAGGCACGCTGTGGTCGCGTGGTCTCGCGGTTGGTGCTCAGCCTACGGTGAGCGCCAGCGGGCCGAGTTTCGACGGCGACGCCGGAGCCGTGCCAGGGCGCGACGCCAGTGGCCGCAGGGCGTGAGTCCGCGGCCGGGTGCCCCGAGCCGGTGGGTACGGGGCGCAAGTCCGTGGCTGCGTGTCCCGAGCGGGCGGCTGCGGGCACAGTTTCGGGCGGCTGCCGGCACAGTTTTCTGCGTAATTGCCATCCCGGGAACCGTATGCATGGTTGCGCCGCCAGGCGACCTGGCAGGCTCTCGATATTCGTCACAGATCGGCCGGAACGCGACGAATATCGCACGCACCTGCACCG
Source organism: Chloroflexota bacterium (assembly GCA_021812735.1). Next base: position 3,157 of record JAKAMV010000591.1, read on the forward strand.
TCCCGTTCGAACCCTGGCTGGTGTGGGCCCTGCCACCCGCATAACGTTCCTGGCATGTACGTTACGCGAGAGTTGCCGCCCGGGCGGCGACCGGCGTCTCCCCTAGCGCGGGGCGAGCCCGGACGCGCGGCACGGGGCAGCCACGCGGCACCGGGCAGCCACGCGGCACCGGGCAGCCCGCATGCTGCCGCGCCCACACTGCGCCCGGCCCGCCTATCCCGGCAACGCGATCAGCGCAATGCCCACGAACGCGAGCACCACCCCCATGAGGTGGACACGAGAGAGCCGCTCGTCCAACAGCACCCACGCCAGCATGACCGTCACCGCCGGGTAGAGCGACGCCACCACCGCCGCGGGCCCGAGCGGCCCCTGGCTGCGAGCCAGGAGGAAGCCCAGGTTCCCCGCCGTATCGCCCACCCCCGCAACCACCACAGCCGGCGAGATGGCTCGGACGATGCCGCGGCCCCCCCCTGTCGCAAGCACACCGGTCCCCGTCACCACCAGCGACGCGGAGCGCGCGATCGGCAATGGCCACCACGATCCGGCACCCGCCACAACGGCGCGGTCCATCCCGACGAAGTAGGCGGCGAAACCCAGCCCGGCGAGCAACGCCAACCACGTCCCCCCATGGCCGTCGGACTCCCCGGCGGGCGGCCGCGAAACGAACGCCACGGCCACGAGCGCCGCCACGATCCCGAACGCCTGGCCCGCGGCGAGCCGCTCGCCGAAGAGATACCCGGCGAGCACCGGCAGCCCCGCACCCACCACCGCGGCGACGGGCGCGACCAGGCTCATGGCGCCGTTGGCGAGCCCCCGGTAGAAGGCGAGCAGCCCGATGACCCCGGTGACCCCCGCAACCATCGACCAGGCCACTCCGGAGACCGACGGAACCGGCTCGCCCGAGGCAACCGCCAACGCGAGCGAAAGGACCAGTCCGATCGCCTGCGTGCAGACGCCGACCAGGAGCGCGCCTGCGCGGCGGCTGCCGAGGCCACCCGCGAAATCGCTGACCCCCCAGCTCAGCGCCGCGGCCAGCGCGTACCCGAGCCCCAGACCGTTCAGACGCCCTCCGCGACCGCCGCTCGACGGTCGGCCTCCGTCGGCCCGGGCAGCTCGACCACCAGGTCCGCGAGCTCGTCGTAGCGGGACGAGCCCGTGAGATAGAGAACCTGGAGATCTCCCGCGATCTGCCGGAGCAGTGCGATCGCACGCGCCGCGCGCGCATCGTCGAAGGTGACGAAGGGATCGTCGAGCACCAACGGCGGGCGACGGTCGCCGGTCACCTGGCGGGCGAGCGCGAGGCGCCCCGCGATGTAGGCCAGGGCGAGCGTCGACTCGGACAGGGCCCGTGCGTCGACCCAGTCTCCGCGCTCCGGCGACCAGAGCCGGACCGCCAGGTCCGCGTCGTCCACGGCCACGCGTCGATAGCGACCATCCGTGATCTGCTCGATGTCGCGCTCCATCCGTCGCTCGACGAAGCGGGCCGCCTGGCGCACCGTGGCCTGTTCGGCGGCGCGGAGCGCCTCCAATGTGCCGGCGAGGATGCGGCGACGACGCGCCAGGCGGTCCTGGCGCACTCGCGCATCCGCCAGGGTCTCCCCCAGCGCCGCCACGGCATCCGCGTCGGCCGGGTTCGCTTCGACCCGAGCGCGGGCCGCCGCGACCGCTTCGCGCGCTCGCGAACGAGCGGCCTCACCGGCGGCCACGGCCGCGTCGTAGCGCGCGCGGTGGCCAGCGGGGTGCTTGCCGATCTCGCCCATCTCGGCCAGCCGTTGGCGCCGCAGTTCGGCCTCCGCCGCAGCCCGATCGCGGAGCACCGCGACATCCTCGGTGACCGGCGGATCGCCCAGCAGCGTCGCGAACTCGGCCCGCAGCTGCTCGAGTCGCGCGACGTGCGCCTCCTCCTCGGCCAGCAGCCCCTCCGCCGCCGCGAAGTCCTTGACGCCCAGTCCTGCCAGCTGCGCTTCGCGCGCCCTCTCGTTCTGCCGGAGCTGCTCCTCGACGACCGAGCGGCCGCGCAGGCGCCGGTTGACCTGCTCCTCCCGCAGGTGGTTCTGGTAGTTCACGTCGAAGGCGAGCCGGCGGCGCCAGAGCGCAAACGCCGCGCAGATGACGCCGAGCAGCGCGACCAAGAAGCCGATCGCCGTCTGGGCGCTGAACGCCACCACGCCGACGCCGAGCGCCGCGAAGAGAATCGCCGCGACGGCGAACGGCCGCCAGCGCGGCGCCGGCAGCATGATCTCGCCCGGGACCGTGACCTCGTCGCCGAGCTCGGCCTTCAGCTCGGCGATGGTCGCCTCCAGGTCACGGAGGCGCTTGGTCCCCTCCCGGAGCACCGCGAGCGGGAGGGTCGAGGGGTGCGTCGACTCCCGCTTCTCGATCTCGTCGCGGACCACCACCGCGCGCTGGAAGCGCTCGTAGCGAGCTTCCGCCTCCTCTTGCTCGCTCAGCAGCTGGACAGCTTCGTCTGCGGCCGCCAACATCTCACGGTCGCTCTCGAGCTGCGCCTCGATCTCGGCGAGCTCGGTCTGCGCCGTCCAGAGCGCCTCCTGGTCCTCCAGCTGACTGCGCAGCTCGGCCTCGCCCCGCGCCACCTCGGCCTCCAGCCGCGCGACCTCCGCCTGGGCGGCGGCCAGCGGGCCGGGAGCGGGCAGGCCGGCCCCGTCGATCGTGTCGAGTTGAGCGGCCAGGTCGCGCAGGTTGCGCGCAAAGGCGCGGTCGCCCGCCGAAACAACCGCCGCCAGCCGTTCCCGCAGGGCGTGGTCGTCGCTGGCCAACCCGGCCAGGTCGGCGTGATCGAGCACCGCCGTCGACCGGAAGAACGCCAGCGTCGGGAGCCCCGTCAGCTCCGCAAGTCGAGCCTCCGCCGCCTCGCCCTCCAGACGTCCGTCCGGGACGTGCAGCACGACGCTCCCGGCGCCCGAGCCGAACGTGCGCGTCAGCCGGAACGAGCGCTCCTCATCGCCGTCTGCCTCCACCTCGAGCTCGATCGACACGGCCGCGGCGGCGGGCGCTTGCCAGCGCCGCACTTGCGCCGCACCATCATCGGTCCGGCCGTACAGCGCCAGTTCGATGGCGCGGCGCAGCGTGGACTTCCCGGCTTCGTTGGGACCTCGGATCACGGTCAAGCCCGGAGCCGGCCGCAGTTCGAAGTCCGCCAGCCGCTGGACGTTCGACAGATGAAGACGAGTGATGCGCATGCTCGCCTCCTTCAGACCGGCATGCCGGTCGAGCTGGCGAGAAGCCGCAGGCCAAGGTCGAGCTGTTCGCGGAGCTCGTGCGCCTCCTCCTCGCGTCCCTCGGCGACGGCGTTCGCGATCCGAACGCCGAGATCCCGTACGAACGCCCCCGCGATCGACTCGGCGGCCGGCGGCTGGCCTGCGGGCTCTGCCGGCAGCGACGCGTCGCGGATGCGCAGGTGCAGGAAGCCGGGGCCGAGCTGCGCCTCGAGGGCCGCTTCGTCGAGATGCAGCCCG
>JAKAMV010000592.1 GCA_021812735.1 Chloroflexota bacterium
GCGCACCGCAATCTGCGTGGGTTCCCGACGCCGGGGCCCGAATCGGCTGCCGGTGCCCGAGGACGGTCGATCAACGTCTCGCACGGCCCGGTGGCACGGAATCACCAGACCGCCGGCACCCAGAACTCCAGGCGGCGTTTCGGTGGCCGGTGGTCACCATCACGGCCGATCGGTGGGCCACGGTCACCGCTTCCGTCGGGACCGCGGCGTCCTAGGTTCGGATCGAGGCGGCTGAGCCGCGATTGGTGGCTCGACGCCACCACCGGGTCGGCCGTCCGTGCCGCGGCGGAGTCTGGCGGCGGTGCCGGCCACGAGGACTTCGTGGATTGAGCACGTCCGGGCCACGAGCCGCTCGCCACTGCTGGGCTATCCGACGATCATCCTTGGGAATCGACCATGCGCCGAAGAGCGTTCGGTATTCTCTCGAATCTGCAGAAGGAACCAGCAGTTCGGAGCCAGCCCGTGCTACACCCCGCCCGTGACGAGATCGACGACGCCATCCTGCGCGAGCTCCAGGCTGACGGCCGGCTCGCCAACGCCGACCTCGCCCGCCGGATCGGGCTCTCGCAGGCGGCGACCCACAGCCGGGTCCGACGTCTCGAGCGCGATGGCGTCATCGCGGGCTACGTCGCCCTCGTCGACCGCGAGCAGGCCGGTTTCGACCTGCTGTGCTTCGTGAACGTCGGCCTCCGCGCCCACGGCCACGATGACGTGGAGCGCTTCCGCGACGCCGTCACGTCGATGCCCGAGGTCCTCGAGGTCCACCACGTGACCGGCGAGCACGACTACGTCCTGCGGGCAGCCCTCCGCAATCGCCGCGACCTCGAGCGGTTCCTCGTCGAGCGCCTGTCGCCGATCCCGGGGATCGCCCGGATCCAGACCAGCCTCGTGGTCCGCGAGGTGAAGCGCTCGACCGCCCTGCCGATCGGGGCCGACGGCACCGCCGCGCCCGCCCGCACCCGCACCTGACCCCCCAGGCACCGTACTTGGAGACCGCCCGATGACCTCGGATGCCTCGTCGTCCCTCCACACCATGGGCCAGCAGCACGGCCGTCGCAGCTGGGCCGAGCCGTGGAAGATCAAGATGGTGGAGCCGCTCAAGGTGACCACCCGCGCACAGCGCGAGGCGGCGGCCGCCGAGGCCGGCTACAACACGTTCCTGCTTCGCTCTGAGGACGTCTACATCGACCTGCTGACCGACTCCGGCACGTCGGCGATGAGCGACCGCCAGTGGGCGGGGATGATGCTGGGCGACGAGGCGTACGCGGGGAGCGTGAACTTCTACCACCTCGAGGAGGCGGTCCGGCGCTACTACGGCTATAGGCACATCGTCCCGACCCACCAGGGGCGCGGCGCCGAGCACCTGATCAGCCAGGTGCTGATCGAGCCCGGCGACCACATCCCGGGGAACATGTACTTCACCACCACCCGCGAGCACCAGGAGATGGCGGGCGGCACGTTCCATGACGTGATCATCGACGAGGCCCACGACCCCGCGGCGATGCACCCCTTCAAGGGCAACGTGGACCTGGCCAAGCTCCGGGCACTGATCGACACGGTGGGTGCGGAGCGCATCCCCTACGTGTCGCTCGCCGGGACGGTGAACATGGCCGGCGGCCAGCCCGTGTCGATGGCCAACGTCAAGGCGGTCCGGGCGATGTGCCAGCCGCTGGGCATCAAGGTGATGCTCGACGCGACGCGCATGGTCGAGAACGCCCTGTTCATCCAGGAGCGCGAGGACGGCTACGCCGACACGCCGATCGCGGACATCCTGCTCGAGTTCTGCTCCCACACGGACGGCGCATGGATGAGCGCCAAGAAGGACAACCTTGTCAACATCGGCGGCTGGCTGGCCGTCAACGACCAGGACACCTTCGAGGAGCTGCGCAACCTGGTCGTGGTGTTCGAGGGGCTCCACACCTATGGCGGGATGGCCGGGCGCGACATGGAGGCGCTTGCGCTCGGGATCGCCGAGGCGGTCCAGGACGATCATGTCCGCTCACGGGTGGGCCAGGTCCGCTACCTCGGCGAGCTGTTGACGGGGTGGGGCATCCCCATCGTTCAGCCCATCGGCGGGCACGCTGTCTTCCTCGACGCCCGGGCGTTCTACCCGCAGCTGGCGCAGGACCTCTTCCCGGCCCAGACGCTGGCGGCCGCGCTCTACCTCGACTCCGGCATCCGCTCGATGGAGCGGGGCATCGTGTCGGCGGGTCGCGACCCGAAGACCGGCGACCACAAGCGGCCGAAGCTGGAGCTGACGCGCCTCACGATCCCGCGCCGCGTCTACACGCAGGCGCACATGGACGTCGTGGCCGAGTCGGTCAAAGCCTGCTTCGACGCGCGCGAGGCGGCGCGCGGCTTGCGGATGGTCTACGAGCCGAAGTACCTGCGGTTCTTCCAGGCGCGCTTCGAGCCGATCTGAGCCACGGCGCCCCTCACGGGCTTGGCAGCCAGCCGCCGACCTGGGACCACGAGGCGCCGAGGTCGGCGCTGCGCATCAGCCGGCTCTCCATTGTGGTCAGGCCGGCGTTCAGCCAGCCCGACTGGACCACGTACCACGGGCCCCCGGGCAGGATGGCGGCCTGGCTGGTGGTGAAGGCGTCGAACTGGCCCGGCGGGCACGACGTCCAGGTCCGGCCGCCGTCGGTGGTCCGGATCGTCGACCCGCGCTGGCCGGTGATGAACCCGCTGCCGTCGGCCGCCATCGCGATCGTCCACAGATAGTCGAACGACGGGATTGACCCGAGATCCGGCAGGCCGCCCGGGAAGTCGATCCGTGCCCGCCACGACCAGGTCCGGCCGCCGTCGGTGGTCTCCATCACGGCCTTCAGGCCCGATCCGGCCCCGATGACGCTCGAGCACCCGACCCAGCCGTGCGTCGCCGAGACGAAGCTCACCGAGACCGGGTCGAAGGTGGCGCAGGGCCGATCGTCCTGGAGCGGCGTCCAGGTGGCGCCGCCGTCGGACGTTGCGTAGACCGCCGTGTTCATGCCGCCGACGGTGTCGCCGCTCGCCGGCAGCGGCAGCGGCCCGACGCCGAACCCGTGCGTCGCATCGCCGAACGAGAGCGAGGTAAGGTTCGCATGGCCCACCGCCGCCCAGGTCGCACCGCCATCGTCGCTGCGCTCGATCGATCCGGTGCAGGAGGGGTTGCCCGGAGCCGCGTCCGCGGGGCAGACGAGCAGGTCGGTCCACGCACTCTGGCCGCTGACGGCGAGCGCCCTGAGCGCGCCGGCGCCGAGCGGCTCCACCGACCACGTGGCGCCGCCGTCGGACGTGCGCCACACGTAGCCGGTCGTGGCGTCGCTGCCGACGGCGATCCCGTGCGTGGCGTCGGCGAACGCCACGGCGTCCGGCGTCGCGGGCTGGACGGCCTCGGGAGGCGCGGGCGTCGGGCTGGCGCCCGGTGCCGGCAGTCGACCGAACTGCGTGTAGGGCTTCCAGGTGCGGCCGTTGTCGAGCCCGAGGTTGAACACCGCTTCAGAGTTCGAGGACGACAGATCCACCGTCAGCGCGAACAGCGTCCCGTCGGCCGTGACGGCCGCCCCCGGCCACCCGGTGGTGCCGCCGGCGTCGCCCAGCGGCAGCCGGGTCCAGGTGGCGCCGCCGTCCGTCGTGCGGATGAGCCCCTCGATCGAGAGCCATGCCACGCCGGTGCCCGAGCTGAGCATGTCGATGCCCCGGAAGGTGCCCGCGAAGGGCAGGCTGTCGGCTGGCGCCACGCGGCCGTCGGCTCGCGAGCGCACGGCCCACGTCGCCCCTCCGTCAACGGTGGCGACGAACTCCTTCGGCGAGCTCCCGAGGGCGGCCAGCCCGCTGCCGCATGCCACCCAGCCGTGCTGGGCGTCGGCGAAGCTCACCGCGGCGGGGAAGAACCCTGCCTCGCAGGGCGCCGCGCCACCGGCGTCTGCCCAGGTGCGGCCGCCATCACGGGTCGCGAGCAGCGACGGCCCGCTTGGCGTCGTCGAGATGCCGAACCCGTGCTGCGCGTCCGCGAACGAGAGCGAGGTCACGGCCGCCGACGAGATGGTCGTCCAGGTCACGCCGCCGTCAGAGCTCTGGAGGACCGCCGGGCTGCAGGTGCCGGTCGAGTCGCCAGAGCAGCTTGCGCTTGCCCATGCGTGCGTGCCGACCATCGCAGCGGAGTCGAGGGGCGGCGCATCGACCGGGATGGCCGTCCAGTCCTGTCCCTCATTGGAGGTGGTCCAGACGGTCCCTCCGCCGCCGTACTCGCCCACGACGATGCCGTGACTCCGGTCGGCGAACGCCATCGCAAGCTGCGCGCTGCCAGCCGAAGCCGTGCCTGCCGTCGGGTTCCCGGCGGGCTGCGGGGACGCTGCTGCGGACCCGGCCGTCGTCGATGGACTCGACGTCGTCATGCCCGACGGCCCCGCGCTCGGTCCCGTCGGCGATGCCTGCGCGGGCTGGCCCGAGAGTCGGCTGACCGCAAGGCCCGTCACCGCCAGGAGGACGACCGCGGCCGCCAGCGCGATCGACGGCCCCACCTGCACGCGGCTGCGTCGGGCGAGGATCCTCACCGGCGCCACGGGAACACGGGCAACGACATCGCCATGGGGACGCCGGGCGCCTTGAGATAGGCGGGCCCGGACGCTCGTCACCAGACGAGGGGCGGCCGGACCCGGGTCCAGCTGCCGGTAGTGGTGCCGGAGGAGGCTCTCGACCTCGGCCTCGGCGGGGACGTCGCGGCGGTTCGTCATGCGCGCGCCTCCTTCACCGCCCGTGTCGGCGCCCGCTCGTCCGCAATCGCCTCCCTGGCAACGGCCAGCGCGTCGCGGAGACGGGTCTTGGCGGTCCCCTCGGGGATGCCGAGACGGTCGGCGATCGCGGGCACCGTGAGGTCTGCCCCGAAGCGGAGCGCGAGGATCACCTGGTAGTCGGGCTTGAGGCGGGCGAGAGCTCGGCCGACTTCATCGCGATCGGCGGCGTCGCCCTCGCGGATCGACGGGTCGGCCATGGCAGCGGCGAGGTCCGCATCAGCGAGGCTCGGGCGGCTCGACCGGCGGCGCAGCTCGTCACGGCACGCGTTCACGACGATCCGGCCGAACCATGCTGGCGCGGCGGTGACGTCCCGCAGGTCGGCGCGCCGCGACCACGCGCGTGCTGCGGCCTCCTGGACGGCGTCCTCTCCGGCCGCGGCATCGCCGAGGATCCAGGCCGCAACCCGGTTGGCCTCGTCAAGCCGCCCGATGATCAGCTCCATGAACGTCGCCTCGTCGATCTCCACTCGCGTCGGCTTCCACTCCTCATCCCTGCGGGTTCGCCCGCCGGGCCCTGCAACACCTCTGACGGATGGACGGGCTGGAAACGATTGGCCGGCGGCGACAACGTCGTCGCGGCGATGATGGTCGAGTCGCGGGCACCCCGCAGGCTCGCGTGTCGGCGTCGGCTGCGCTACGGTCGCGCCATGCAGTCGACGCGTGTCCTGGACGTGGATCGGGGGTCCGCGCGCCCCGGTGTCGTGGTGCTCACGATGGATCGGCCCGACGTCCGCAATGCGATCAACGACGAGCTCCTCGACGCGCTGTCGGCGGCCGTGCGGTCGGCGGGCGACGATCCCGGAACGTGGGTCTTGGTGCTGCGCGGTGCCGGCGCCGCGGCGTTCTCCGCCGGCATGGACCTGCGCGAGCGGGCCGGATTCTCCGACGAGCAGCTCGCGGAACAGCACGGGCGGATCGTGGCGCTCACGACCGCGCTCACCGAGCTGCCAGTGCCGGCGATCGCCGCCGTCGAGGGGTTCTGCCTGGCCGGCGGGTTCGAGCTGGCGCTGGCCTGCGACCTGATCGTGGCGGCGCGTGACGCGGTGTTCGGCCTGCCCGAGGGTCGCGTGGGGATCTTCCCCGGCGGGGGCGCGGCCCGGCTGCTCACGTGGGCGGTGGGCGCGCCGCGGGCGCGGGACCTGATCCTGACCGGCCGACGACTCTCGGGCGACGAGGCCGCGTCATGGGGGATCGCGGCGCGGGTGACCGACCCGGGCGGCGCATTCGATGGTGCGCTGGCCGTCGCGGCCGATCTGCTCGCCGCGGCGCCGCTCGGGCTCCGCGAGGCCAAGCGGGCCATCCGCGCCGCGACGGGATCCCTCCGCGACGGCCAGGCCGCCGAGGACGCGATGTACGACGTCGTCGTCCGGTCGGCCGATCGCCGCGAGGGCTTCCGTTCCTTCGTCGAGAAGCGGCCGCCGCAGTTCGAGGGGCGCTAGCGTCCGGCGCTGCGGGGCGCGCCGTCGAGTATTCGACCGCGGCCGGCCCTGACCTCGGCCCATAGGAGGGCGTCGCCGGGCCACGGCCCCTGCGTGCTCGTGAGGATCCGGAAGGCTTCGGGCTCAGCCGCCGGATAGGCGACCCGGAACACCTCCGGCAGGCCCCGAACAATGGCACGCGTCTCGGAGGTGGACCGCAGCACCAGCAGCCGCGAGACGTGTGGTCGCACGGCGCCCCACGACCATCCGACCGCTGACGGCAGGCTGTCCGCCTTCTGCCCTGCCCATCGAAGCTGCTGCTCCACGCGCCGCAGCTGACCCTGGACCTCGGTAGCCACGACGTCGTCCCGGTTCGTGAGGACGATGTCGATCACGCCGCGATCGCGCATCCGCGTTGGGTGCCGAG
>JAKAMV010000593.1 GCA_021812735.1 Chloroflexota bacterium
CGAGTTCCTCGACACCCTGGCCCGCGAGCTCGAGACGCCGGCCTGGCTTGGCCCGGTGCGTCGGGAGGGAGAGGCGTGACCGAGCAGACTGTCACCGTCCACAACGCGTCCGGGCTCCACGCCCGCCCCGCCGCGATGTTCGTGGGCGCCGCCAAGAAGTTCGCCGACACCAAGGTCTGGGTGGTCAAGGGAGAGGTCGCCCATGACGCCAAGAGCATCCTCCAGGTCCTCCAGCTCGGGGTCACCAAGGGCACGGTGGTCACCATCCGGGCTGAAGGGCCGGCCGAGGCCGAGGCAGTCGCCTCGCTCGTCGGCCTCATCGAGGGCGGCCTCGGCGAGGACTAGGCGGCGAGACGCGTGCGGACCTCGGCGCCGTCGCGTCAGGCCGTATCGTTCTCCTCGTCGTGAATGCCCTGTGGAGGGACCGTGACTGACAGCGGCCAGCCGGAGCGACCGCCGCGCGAGCGTCAGGGCGCTGGGGCGGAGCGATCCGCCGCCGCCGCGGCCAGCGGCCATCCTGTGGACGGGCACGCGGCTGGCGACCTCGTCTGCGAGCGGTGCGGTGGCCGTCGAGTCGCGGGCCGGTTCGCGCTCCCGCTCCTCGGCTCGGCGAAGTTCGGCGTGCGGCTCGGCGCGCTCTCGGTCGAGACCGACATCGCGTCGGATGTGTGCCTTGAGTGCGGCCGCGTGGAGCTCGGGGTCGCCGACCTCGAGCGCATCAGGAAGGCGATCCACGCCGACGACATCGTGAAGCAGGCGGAGCGTCGCTCTCACCGCTGAGAGCCGGCCCCTCGCGGCACGCCCCCGCCCGGCGCGGCGCCTCGCGGCACTCACCCCCGGGGTGACGCCGGGCCGCCCCGGTCGGGGCCGCCGTCACGTCCGGACGATGAAGCCGTCGATGGCCACGTACGGGTGCCCCGGCGCGGGGAGCACCTTGATCGTGAGGGTGTGGCGGCCAGCGGTCTTGAACGTCTGGCTGAAGAGCACGTTCCGGGCCGCGAACGTCGATCGCCACAGGTTGACGTGGGCCACGACCACGCCGTCGAGCAGCACATCGGCCGCGCCGCGGGTGGGCCCCACCGGCCCGAGCCAGCTCACCGACGTTCCGGTGAACGTGAGGACGGCGGTGGCGCCGACGGCCGTGGCGTACGCGACCCTCCCGCCGATGTAGTCGCCGCTCGCCGAGCCCCACCGCCCGCGGTAGGCGACCGCGCTGCTGTTCTCGGACAACGTGCGCGTGACATGCGCTGGGGCGGCCGTCGGCGCGGGTGTCGCTGCGGGCGCCGTGGTGGGGGTTGGCTGCGCCGGTGCGGCCGGCATCAAGACGGGCGCCGCGGCGAGCGGAGCGGCTGTGGCCGTCGGCGGCGCGGCATACCAGGCGGTCGACGGTGTCGTCATCCCGGCCGTCGCCGCGCTGCTCGCGCCGTTCAGCCAGACGCCTGCCGGCGTGTAGGACTCCAGCAGTGACGGGTTGCCCAGGACGCACACGTTGACGGACACCCAGTTGGCCGTCCTCCCGGTGAGCTGGGTCACGCCTGAGACGGCGAACTCGACCGAGGCGCCGGGCGGGAGATCGCTGGCCAGCGCCTCGGAGAGCAGGGGCACAGGGCCCTCGACGACGGGGCTCGACACGGCGGCCACGCTCACGATCGTCTGGGCCGCCGGCTCCAGGAACGGCGGGGCGGCGCCGGGCGCGTCGGCTCCCGGGCCGGCTGGGTCCGCGCTCGCGGGGATGGTGTCGCGGCCGGTGTTGGTCAGGCCGATGGTGGCGCCGTTCCCGTCCGGAGTCGGCGAGATGCTCACGGTGACGGCAAGGCTGCTCAGCACGCGCACCTCGGTGCTCGGGATGGCGACCCGTTGTGCGGCCGGCAGCGGTGAGCCGCCGGCGTCCCGCATGTCCACGCTCAGGGTGTAGGTGCCCGACGCGGCGGGTGTCGGCACCGAGAGGGTCACCGCTCGCGCCGATGCGCCCTGTCGTGACGCGGCCACCGAGACGGCCGGCCGACTGGCGGCCAGGTCGGGGAGGGCCGCAGCGGATGTCGCCTCGGCGGGCGTCTGCGGCGCCATCACCACGCCTGAGGGGGATGCGATCGCGGCCGGGGCTGCCGCCTGGACCACGTCCGCGGCCTGCACCGCGGTCGGTCCCTGCGCCGCGTCGACGTCGAGCTCCACCGGGGTCCACGTGGCCACGAAGTCGACGCCTGCCGGCACCGCCCCGCCGGACCACGACAACTGCACCGTGGCGTCGTCTCCCGCGTACAGCTGGTCGCCCACCGCAGGAGTCGCGAAGTCGAGCGTCCGGCCCCTGAACGAGGGGAGGACGATCGAGTTGGCAAGCCGGCTGACGCTGACGCCCCACTGGTGGGACGATGACCAGTGCTGCTGCATCGCCCGGAGCGTCGGCGCGCCGGCCCACCAGTGCCCGCCCGGCGTCAGGTAGAAGTCGCGGATGAACTTGGCCGTCGCCTCGATGTTCGCCTCGAAGGTGCGGTAGGCGCTCGCGTATCGGCCGGGATCGCGATCGAAGGCGTTGTAGCCGAACAGGTTGTGCTTCACGCGCGCGATGTAGCTGTTGCCCCAGCCCGATTCGTGCATCGCCGCCGCCAGCAGGAAGCGCGCGTTGACGCCGTAGGTGCTCTCGGCCTCGATGAAGGCGGCCCCCAGCGGCGGCAGCGAGGTCGTCGAGGCGAGGAACTGGTCGATCGCCCAGGCGGACGCACCGCTCACCGACCGCAGGTCCGTGTCCAGGGTGATCGCTCCGCCCACGCGGTACGGGATGGTGCGCGGCGCGCCGGCGCCGGCTGACGGCGCGGCGAGGGCCAGCAGGAGCACGGCCGCGAGCGCGACAAGGAAGGGCCGGGGTCGGCGAAGGGGCGTCATCCTCACGTCGATGCGGCTGGGGCGGACGTGAGGCGACGTCGCCGGGTCAGCAAATGGGACTGCGGCTCAAGCATCAATGGCGGCGCAACGACCTGCTACAGCCCGATCCACCCAACTGGCTCGCGGCGATCGGGCTATGCCGCGGGAGGGCTCGAGAGGCGCACCCCGACGCCAAGATACCGGCCGAAGCGATCGGCTGCCGCGGCCAGCTGGTCCGGTGGCGGCGGGGCCATGCCCGCGAACAGGGCCGCCTCGATGGTCACCGTGCGTGTGCGCGCCGTCCTGCGCCACGTCCCCACGACCTCCCCATCGACGACGATTGTGGGCTTGAACATCCCGTTGCCGCCGGGGACGACCCCGCTGCTGTGCTCTGGCGAGAGAGCCGGCGAGCGGTCCCGGTAGCCGAGGAGGTACTCGTCGAAGCCGGGCAGGAGCAGGGTGGCCGCCTCGTCGTCGACGGTGTCGGGCAACGCTGCGTCCACCAGGTAGGGGCGGCCCCCGAGCTCGAGCGTGGTGAGGCTCGCGGCCGCGACCTCGATGCCGCGACGGACATCGCGGATGGTGAGGCCCGACCATCGGGCGAGGTCCTCGACGTTGGCCGGTCCATGGCTCATGAAGTACCGGCGGGCCAGCTCGCCAAGCGCCTCGTCGCGCTCGAGGCGACGGGGGCAGGGGATCCAGGACTCCAGGCGCGCGAAGGCCTGCTCGCGCCCTCGAGTCGGTCCGAGCACCAGCGTGCCCGTCTGGGCCAGGTGCCAGAGCAGGTGGTAGCCGCGCTGGCCACTCGTGGACACGCCGCCCGCCTCGATCGTGTGGAGGAGCTCCGCGCGCGTGGCGGTCGAGCGTCCCGGCAGGGCTGCCTCCGCGAGGTCCCGCGCGCGGCGGGTGTCCGCCTCGCTGATGCCCAGCACCGCCCGACGCCGCTCGACGGAGGCCAGCGCGCGCCGCGCGGTCAACTCCAGCATCCACGGCAGGTCGGCGGCCGCGACCATGTGCAGCGTGCCGCGCATCGGCCAGGACCGCACGATCTCGCCGGCGTCGAGGGCCGCCTCGACATCAGCCTCGATGCCGGAGCTCGTGCGCAGGGCGGCTGACCACTTCACGCCGGGGTAGTCCTGGCCCTGGAGGGCGAGCATCGCCCGCACGGCGTCGACCGGCGAGGACGCCGGCCGGAGGACCAGGCGCTGCGCCGCAAGCCGGAGCCGGGTGAGGCGGCGCCGGTCATCGGGGCGGGGACGGGCACGCATCGGCCCAGTATCCACGGATCCCGGGGCGTACGCGGGGCTCGGGCCTACTCCGCGGCCCTCAGTGCCCGATCGCCATCTCCACGTGCACGGTGTCGCCGACCGCGATGCCCTCATCCCGGCGCACGCGGTCCTTGATCGGGAGGAGGTAGCCGCCGTCCTTGGGGAACAGCGAGGTCGTGAACTCGGTCCGCCCGATGCGGACCCGGACGGGGATCGCTCCCCAGCCGTAGGTCACCATCGGAGCCAGGAAGTGGATCTCGGCCGCCTGGGCGGGCGGCACCGGGACGAAGTGGAAGGGCGCCGGGCCGCGCCAGTACACGACCCGGCCGGCAAAGGCGCTGCGGAAGCTGACGAGGTCGGCCATCTCAGGCGGGCCCGTCGGGCGCCGCGGTCACGCTCCGGTCCAGCGCGCCGCGCCGCGCCGCCGGACGCGGGTCGAGCGTCGCCACGCGCCGCGCCTGGCGCGGATGACGGCGCGCCCGATGGCGGGCCGTCAGGTGCGCTGGTTCCGCGTGGGCGATAGTCGGTCTGTGCTGGGGCATGCGAACGATCTCCGGGTCGGGGTGGTGCCAATGGTCCTCCGCGGCGCCGGTCCTGGGAAGGGTCGATCAGCGGGCTGGCAAGGCGACCGGGACGCGCCGTGCCCGGCTGCCAGCTGCCGGACTCCGTGCGCCACGGGCAACCTGCTGCTACGCTTCGCGGACCGATGAACGGCAGACGCGTCTCCCCTCCCGCATCAGCCCGCACCGCCCCCTCGGGGACGTGCGTCGTGCGGGCTCGCCCGATCACGATGGGGATGTGCTGTTGTCAGTGGCGGCCCCGGCGCCGGGAGGACGTCAGGAGGGACTGAGCGAGCGAAGGGCTCACCAGACCCGACCGACACGGCAGCGGGGCCGCGGATCCACCCGGACCGCGGCCCGCAGACTCTCCCGACCACGCCGGCGAGCCGCCGATCCCGACGCCGTGGTCCCGTCCCAAGCACGTCCTCCCGGGAGAACTCCTCCGATGTCCGCGTCCCTCGACCCCTCCGCGTCGCTCACGCCGCCCGCCCGCCTCATCGATCCCCGCGGCCAGCGCTTCGGCGCCGGCGTCTCAGCCGTCCTCCTCCTCGCGGCCTACGGCGGCAACACCTTCTGGCTGGCCGCCCTCATCGGGCTCAACCAGCTGATGGCCTCAGCCTTCGGCACCCGGTTGTTCCTGCCGGGGCGCCCCTGGCCGGTGGTCAGGACGGCTCTCCGGCTCGGGCCCGCCGAGCCCGAGCACGAGTACCCGCCGCGCTTCGCCCAGGCCCTCGGCGGCATCTTCATCGCCGTCGGCGCCGTGTTCTTCGGCGTCGGGCTGACCACGGTCGGCTGGGCGTTCGCAGCCGCAGTGGCCGTACTCCAGACGATCCTCGCGGTCACCGGCGTCTGCCTCGGCTGCCGGCTGTACTTCCTGCGCTGGGCCGTGCCGGCCAGTTTCGCCGCGCTGTTCCGCCGCAACGACCGGCGGCTGGGCGTTGCCGGCAGGGACATCCAGCGTGTCGCCTGATCCGGGCCGGCGGCCCGGACGAGGGCACGGCCAGCGCGGCGCCGGCACGCGAGAATCGCGCGAGAATAGAGGCATGGAAGGTGCCCCGCCGTGAGCCAGGCCCCGCTCGCGTCTGTCGCCGGATCGGGAGGGGACGGTGCTCCGGCACCCCTCAGCAACGAGGAGATCCTCCGCTACAGCCGGCACCTGCTGATCCCCGAGGTCACGCTCGAGGGGCAGCGGCGGCTCAAGGCCGCCAAGGTCCTCTGCGTTGGCGCCGGGGGGCTGGGCTCGCCGCTCCTGCTGTACCTCGCCGCCGCCGGCATCGGCACGCTGGGCGTGGTCGAGTTCGACGCGGTCGACCTGACCAATCTCCAGCGCCAGGTGCTCTACGCGTCCGCCGACGTGGGCCAGCCGAAACTCGACGCCGCCGTCGCACGGCTGCGCGCGCTCAATCCGGACATCAGCATCGTGCCGCATCGTCTGCGCCTCGACAGCGGCAATGTCCTCGACCTGTTCCGCTCCTACGACATCGTCGCGGACGGCACCGACAACTTCCCAACCCGCTACCTCGTCAACGACGCCTCGGTCCTCACCGGCAGGCCGAACGTCTACGCCAGCATCTTCAGGTTCGACGGGCAGGTCAGCGTGTTCGGCGCGCCGGGAGGGCCGTGCTACCGGTGCCTCTTCCCCGAGCCGCCGCCACCGGGCCTCGTCCCCTCGTGCGCCGAGGGCGGGGTGCTGGGCGTGCTGCCGGGCATCATCGGCTCGCTCCAGGCGCTCGAGGTGATGAAGCTGGTCCTCGGCATCGGCGATCCGCTGGTGGGCCGCCTGGCCATGTTCGACGCGCTCGCGTTCGAGCTCCGCGAGGTCCGCCTCCGCCGCGACCCGGCCTGCGCGGTGTGCGGCCCGAACCCCACGGTGACCGCGCCGATCGACTACGAGGCCTTCTGCGGCATCCGGGGCGTCGAGCCCGCGC
>JAKAMV010000594.1 GCA_021812735.1 Chloroflexota bacterium
CGCGCGGTCGACTGCCGGCAGCCGACGCCAGGTCGGGTCGAGGCCCAGCGCGAGCGCGTGGACATAGCGAGCGTCGGTCACGGAACTTCTCCCAGGGTGGTGGTGGAAGCGGCTCCTGGCGCGCGGTTCATCGGGAGCGCTCCTCGGCGAGCCAGGCGGCGGCATCGCGCGCCAGGTAGGTCAGGATGACGTCGGCCCCCGCGCGGGCGATCGCGGTGAGCAGCTCGAGCCCGGTCCGCCGGCGGTCGATCCAGCCGTGCGCGGCCGCCGCCTCGAGCATCGCCAGTTCGCCACTGACCTGGTAGGCGGCCAGCGGCAGGTCGAAGCGCTGGCGGGCACGGGCCAGCAGATCGAGCGATGTGATCGCCGGCTTGACCATCAAGATGTCCGCCCCCTCGGCCGCGTCGAGCGCCATCTCGCGCAGCGCCTCCCGGCTGTTTGCAGGGTCCATCTGGTGGCTCCGCCGGTCGCCGAAGGCGGGCGTCGAGTCGGCCGCTTCGCGGAACGGGCCATAGAGCGCCGAGGCGTGCTTCGAAGCGTAAGCGAGGATCCCGATCTCGGTCTGGCCGACCGCGTCGAGGGCCGCGCGTAACGTGGCCACCTGGCCGTCCATCATGCCGCTCGGCGCGACGATCTCGGCACCGGCCGACGCGTAGGCGAGCGCGGCGTTGGCCAGCTGGGGCAGGGTCGCATCGTTGTCGATCCGGTCGCCCACCACGATCCCGCAGTGGCCGTGCGTGGTGTACTCACACAGGCAGACGTCGGCGGCGAGCACGAGCGGCAGGTCCGCGGCGCGAAGCTGGCGGAGTGCCTCGGGGACGGGCCCGTCGGGGTCGGCGGCGGCTTCGCCGCGGGGGTCCTTCTCGGTGGGGATGCCGAACAGCATCAGGCCACCCACGCCGAGCGCGGCGAGATCCGCCGCGAGCTCGACGACGAGGTCGGGGCTCAGGCGCTCCTGACCGGGCATCGAGGCGATCGGCTCGCGACGCGCCCTGCCGGGGACCACGAAGAGCGGCATCACCAGCTGCGCGGGCGAGAGGCGGGTCTCGCGGACCAGCGCGCGGCGAGCCGCGGTCGCGCGCAGCCGGCGGGTGCGCTCGAACGGGATCGGCACGCCAGCGGTCTCGGCGGCGACTCGGCCAGCGTCGCCCAGGGCGCTCACTGCGGGGGTGGTGGGCGGCGGCGCGCCGGCCGTACCGCGCCTGGGAAACGTGGACGTCATGACGGGACCTCCGTGGCGGAAGCGGCGACGGTAGGGAGGCTGCGGGCGTCAGCAGGCGCGGTGCCCAGAGCCCCCAGCACCGCATCGACGAGCGCATCGACAGTGGGGGCGGCGGCCTCGGCGGCGAGGTCCAGGCCGAACCGCCGCACCTCGGCCGATGTCGAGGGGCCGATCGAGACAAACGGGAGCGCTCGCAGTCGCGCGGACGGGCCGCGCTCCGACACCTGGCCGGCGACGGGTCCGTCCGCAAGCGCGACCAGTCCGCGCACTGCCGAACCCGACGCGACGACGATGACGCCGAGCAGTGGATCGGCGAGCGCCGCGCGCAGCGCCTCGCGCGACGACTGGGGGCCCTCGACCGTCTCGTAGGCGACCACTTCCCGGACGTCGGCGCCGGCCTCCCGGAGCAGCGCCGGGAGCTCGGACGACGCGGCGCTCGCGCGCGGCAACAGGACGCGCTTGCCGGCGAGCGCCTCGACCCGTTGCAGCGCCGGCAGCAGGCCGCGCCCGGTCGCCTCGGGTGCCTCGACGTCGACGGCGAGGCCCGCCTCGCGGAGCGCCCGGGCGGTGGCCGGGCCGACCGCCGCGCTGCGCGGCGCCCCGCTCGTCACGGCGTGGCCGACGCGCTCGAGCGCGCTCCGCAGCGCCGCCACGCCGACGACGCTCGTCACCACCACCCAGTCGAACCGTTCGAGCTGCGCGACCGCCAGGTCGAGCTCGCCGCCGGGCGGCACCTGACGGGTCAGGACCGTCGGCACGGCGTGGACGCGCAGCCCGGCCCCCTCCAGCCGGGCCACCAGCGGATCGGTGGCGCCAGCCGGCCGGGTGACGAGCGCCGCGCGTCCGGCGAGCGGCTGGCGCCGCGGCGAGCGTGCCACCGATCTGCCGCTCACGCGGCGCCCTCCGGTCCGCCCCCTGCGGCACGGAACCCCGCCGCGAGCAGCTCCCCCGCGAGCGAACCCGCCAGAGCCACCCAGTCTCCGGCCTCGCCCACGCGGCGGGCCACGATCGGGGTTCCCGACGACGGCACCGCGCCGGCGAGCAGCTCGAGCCCGTCACCGCGGAGCGCGGCGAGCGCGCCCAGCGGCGCCCGACAGCCGCCGCCGGTCGAGCGCAACACCTCGCGCTCGGCTTCGACGCAACGCCGCGTGGGGGGATCGTCGAGACGTGCCAGCACGGCGCGGAGTTCCCCGTCGTCGACGCGGCACTGCACCGCCAGCGCACCCTGGCCGGGCGCCGGCGGGACGAGCGACGGGTCGAGCGGCTGATCCGCCCGCGCGCCGTGTCCGAGCCGCGTCAGCCCGGCGATCGCCAATACCAGTGCGTCGACCTCGCCCGCAGCAAGGCGGCGAAGTCGGGTGTCGACGTTGCCGTGGAGCGGCACGATCCGCAAGTCCGGCCGCACGGCGCGCAGGAAGGCCGCGCGGCGGGGGCTGTCGGTGCCGACCCGTGCCCCGTCCGGCAGCGTCGCCATGTCGGCGCCATCGCGCGTCACCAGGGCGTCGCGGGGATCTTCGCGCGGCGGGTACGCCGCGATGACGAGGGCTCCGCGCGCCTCGCCGCGCCCCTCGATCGGCACGTCCTTCGCGCTGTGCACCGCCAGGTCGACGTCGCCCGCGAGCAGCGCACGTTCGAGGGCGCCGACGAACGCGCCCTCACCCCAGGCGGTCTCGGGCGGCCGCACATCGCCTTCGGTCACGACCGTGATCAGATCGACCCCATGGCCCAGCTGCCGGAGGACGCCGGCGACGAGCTCGGACTGCCGGCGCGCGAGCGCCGAACCGCGCGTGCCAAGACGGAACGGGCGGGCGGGCATCACAGGTCGAACAGGAGCCGGGCGGCCTGGGCCGCCGTCCCGTCTACGTCGTCGTGCAGGCGGACACTCGGCCGATGCAGGATCCGCGCCACCAGTTGTTCCGAGAAGGCCGCCACCAGGGCCCGTTCCCGCGGCTCGAGGTCCGGCAGGCGCCGGAGGAGCCGCTCCAGCTCCTGCGCACGCTCGGCCTCGACGGACGCGCGCAGCGCGCGGAGCGTCTCGACCGAGGGACGGGCCGCGACCCAGCGCGCGTAGAGCGCGCAGGCCTCCTCGACGAGCGCCTCGGCGCGCGCGACGTAGGCGCGCCGGATCGCCTCGGCCCTGGCCGCGGTGGCGGGCCGTCGCGCGAAGAGCCGGTCGACGTCGATGAACCGTGCACCGAGCGCCGCACGCACGGGCTCGGGCACCGCCTGGGGCGACGAAAGGTCAACCACGAGCGGCATCCGGTCTGACGGTCGCGCGGCCGCCTCATCCGCCTCCACGATAGGCAAGGGATCCCGCGACGCGCCGTCCGCGCCGTCCGCGCCGTCCGGCCCCGCCCAGCGCTCCGCCAGCGCGTCCCACCGGCCACTCAGCGCGACCAGGAGCGCGTCCGCCTGCGCCACACGCCCCGCCGCCTCGTCCAGTGAAGCCCAGGAGCCGCCGATCGCGGTCGCCAGCGCGCGTGCACGCTCCGGATCGCGGCTGGCGACCGTCACGGCAGCACCGCGGCGCGCCGCGCCCACGGCCAGGGCCCGCCCCATCACACCGGCGCCCGCGACCACGATCCGTCCGCCCCGGATCCGGCCCTGGTGCCCCGCCAGCCAGTCGAACGCACGATCGGCGAGACTCCGCTCTTGCGGTCGCGGCTGCTCGGCCCGCGCGCGCCGTCCCACGCCGATGGCGAGCTCGAGGGCGCGGACCAGCAGAGGATCCGCCGGGACGACGGTACGCACCGCGTCGAGCAGCCCGCGGACCTGGTGGAGGATCTCATCTTCGCCGGTGACCGCGCTCTCGAGCCCCGCCGCCAGTCGAAAGAGGTACCTCGCGGCCTCGCGCCCGTGGTAGCGCCGCAGGCCCTCGAGGCCGGCCGCGTGGGCCGCGCGCTCGATCGCTGCGGCGGGCGCGACCGCGGCCGGCGCGTCGGCTGCGGCCGTCCCGAAGAGCTCCACCCGATGGCAGGTGACGAGCAGGCCCGCCCGCGCGCGCTCGTCGGCGAGGTCGAGCACGATGCGGGCGAAGCGCGACCGTTCTTCCGCGCCGTGGCGGCCCGCCGGGGCTCCGAGCACCCAGAGGGGGATCGCGTCGCTGCTCATTGGCGTCATAAGCTGGCCCCGCCCCTGCGCCTCGCTCCGCCGCGCCGGAGCCCGCCCGCCGGATGCCTCCCCGCCGCCGCCCTCAGCTGCGCACCAGACGCCACCTCCCCAAACGCCGCCGCACCGGGCGCCGCAGCGCCAGACGCCACCTCGCCAAACGCCGCCGCACCAGGTGCCGCCGGGAACGCCCCGGCGTGCCCCTCGATCGTCGCGACCAGCAGCCGATCGAGGGCCGACTCGACCGCCGCGAGGAGCGCGGTGGCCTCGCGCGTGTCGAGGCCGCGACGCCGCGCGATGCGCGTCAGCTCGGTCAGGAAGGGGGCCCGAAACTGCAGGAACGACTCGACCGCCTCCACCGTCGAGCACCCCAGCTCGGCCATCACCCGGCCGTGCTCGGCCGCCAGCCGGGCCGCCCGGTCCAGGTGCTCCGGCGCGCCGGCCGGGCCTCGGTCGAGGTGCAGCAGCAGCGCGTCGACGAGGTCGCGTCCGCGCTGCCGGAATTCCGCTTTCTGCGTTTCGCTCAGGCGCTCCACCCAGGATGGCCCTGTTGCCGGCCAGCGTCGCCGAGGGAGAGGCCCGCGGTAGGCCCGCACGATCCGCTCCGCCGAGGCGCCGAGCCGCGCGAGAGGCGGCCGTTCGCGCCGCACCGACGGGATCATGGCGGCCAGCGCGCGCCGCGAATAGCGGCGGTGGCCGCCCGGCGTGGTGAAGACCGGGACGCGCCCCTCGTCCGACCAACGGCGCAGCGTCGCGGCGCTGACGCCGAGCAGCGTGCTCGCGTCACCCAGGCCGATCCAGTCGCTGGCACTGGGGTGGCCGGGTCGGATGGACGGATCAGATGCTGCCGCGCGCACGCTGGAACCTTACCAAATCTCCACGAACCTGGTGGAACCTGTCACACGGTGCTCGGTCTCGCCGCGCGGCCCTCGCCGCTCTCGCTCCGCGGGATCCCGCGAGCCGCGATCACGGCCGCGACCACGCACGCCGCCACCCCGAAGAGGACCGCGCTCTCGATCGAACGGGACCCCAGCCAGCCCGCGACGGCCGAGCCGATCGGGAAGCCGGCGAAGTTGAAGTTCATCGACACCGCGAATGCGCGTCCCATCCAGGCCGGATCCGTGCGCCGCTGCCGCAGCGTGAACAGCCCGATGTCCTGTGGCCCGTTGAGGAGTCCGATCAGCGCCATCGACGCGATGACCAGGCCCAGCGCCCCTGCGGTCGGGGTCGGATCCGCGGCCGGCAGCAGCAGGACCAGCGCGAGGGCACTCCCGAGCATCGGCAGCACCAGCATGCGGCGCTCCCTCCCGGCGCTGTTGATCCGTCCGAAGAGGACGGCAGCCACCGCGCCGCCCAACCCGAGCACCGCGAAGACGGCGCCGACCGCCGCGGGCCCCTGGTGCAGCCGGTCGAGCACGATGAGCGGCACCACGATCGTGGTCATCCCACTGCTCAGGTTGACCGCTGAGACGGAGAACCCGAGCGCCCGTAGCGTCGGGTTGCGCCAGGTGTAGACCAGGCCCTGCCACGCGTCGAGCAGGAGGCGACCACTGGAGGCCACGTCGGTTTCCGGGACCGGGATCCCGACCAGCACGAGCGCGGCGAGGGCAAACGTGCCGGCGATCGCGACGAGGGCCGCAGGTCCGCCCCACAGCCCGACCAGCGCCCCTGCCAGCGGCGGCCCCACCACCGTGGCTACCACGTACCCCATCGAGTCGACCGCGTTGATGCGCTCCCAGAGATGGGCCGGCACCAGCAACGGAAACAGACTCCGCAGCCCGGTGCTGCTGAGCGTGGCCGTCAAGGACGAAGCACCCGCGATGACCAGCAGCAGCCAGACCGGGAGCGCGTGGGCCAGCGCGAGTCCTCCCACGAGCGCGAGGGCGACGCCGGCCACGACATAGTCGACGAGCACCAGCCGGGAACGTCCTTGGCGGTCGAGCAGGGCCCCCGCGATCGGGCTCACCAGCATGCCCGGCACGATGGCCACGAACGTAACGAGCCCCGCCAGTCGGGCAGAGTGGTACGTGGTCAGTGTGAAGAGAACCATCGCGACGCTGACCATCGACTGTCCGATCCTGGCGATCTGCATCCCCGCCACCATGCGCGGCAGCGCCGGCACGGCAGCGAGGGCACGGTAGGAACGCTCCGGGGGGATCGGGGACATCGAGGACCATGCTACCGGTGCTACCGGCCGTCCGCCGGGGGTGTCGTGCCGCCGCCGGCCCGCAGATTGCTCAG
>JAKAMV010000595.1 GCA_021812735.1 Chloroflexota bacterium
GGGTGAAGCCGCTCGTCCCCTTGGGCGGGGCCTTGATGTCGAGTTGGACGCCCTTCTTCGCGGCGATCTTGGCGGGGCCCCGATAGCCGCGGTCGGCGACGATCGACTTGACGGTGCCCAGGGCGGGCAGCGTCGTGTCGAGCAGCCGGCGGCCCGCGCTCACGTCGTGCGGACGGGCCGACTCGACCGAGACCGCGAGTGGCAGCCCGAGGATCTCGATCACGATGCTCCGCTTCGCACCGTTGGTGTGGCCGCCCCGTCCGTCCGCGCAGTTCCCAGCCGCCGCCCTCCCCCACCGGATCGGAAGAGGCGGCGACGACGCAGCTGGTTTGGATCCTCTTCTGCCGCCCTCTACTCGGGCTCAGGGCCCTCCACGTTGACGACGGGTGCACCCGAGCCAATCCGCACGACCGCAACCTCGGCTGGCTCGTCGGGCGGCGTTCCCTCTCGATGGATCAACCCCTGGGGCACGTGGACGAAGTCGCCGGCGCCGACGCGCAGTCGATCACGGCCACCCGGTCCGAACTCCAGTTCCATCGCGCCGCTCAGCACGTAGAAGTAGGTGTCCGTGTCGCCGTGGTGGTGCCACCCACTCCGGACTCCGGGTTCGGTCCGGACAACGCCCACCCATCGATCGTCGGAGGCGAACGCCTGCTCCCGAACCATGCCGGGCGTCGCCGGTCCGGCGGCCACCGTTCGCTGTGCGGAGCCGATCGCTCGAGGCTGCGCGGTATCCATGTCCACCTCGTTTGTGCTGCTCGCCATGATCCCCAGTATCCGCCCTCGCACCCCGACGGGTCAGCTCAACCGCGCGCTCCACGCGATCGTGCTATCACGCCTCCGGGAGCCGAGTCTATGCGGAGACTACGGGGTGGCGATGAGGCTATACAGCAGGTGGTTGTTGGTGGATCTCGACGATTTGACGATGCCCTTCGTCGTCGCCGCGTAAAGCGCTTCCCGCACAACGGCCGGCGTGGCCGCCGGGTGTGCCTGAAGGTAGAGGGCGGCGACACCCACCGTGTGCGGCGTCGCCATCGACGTGCCGTTCATCGTCGCGACGGCCGTGTCGCTCCAGTCGTACGCCGACGTGATCGAGGCCCCGGGAGCGAACCAGTCGACGCAGGGGCCGTAGTTCGAGAAGGTCGCCTTCTGATCCTTGCTCGTGGTGGCTCCCATCGTCATCGCCTCGGCGACGCGACCCGGCGAGAAGCCGCACGCATCGACCGCCTTCCAGTCGTTGAGGGTCCCGTTCCCCGCCGCGATGACGACGCTGATGCCGTCCTCGATGACGTTCTGCACGGCATCGTCGAGGGCCTGGTTGATCGGCCCGCTGAAGCTCATGTTGGCAACCGCTGGCGTGCCCGGACCATGGTGGCCGATCATCCAATCGAGCCCGTCGATGATGAAGCTGTCCGGGGTATCGCCGTCGCAGTCGAAGACCCGCACGGAGACCAGCGTGACGCCCTTGGCCACGCCGTAGGTCTTCCCGCCGATCGTCCCCGCCACGTGCGTCCCGTGGCCGTCGCACTCGTCGGGCAGCTCAGGGTACGAGTCGAACCCGTGGACAGCGCGACCGTCGAACTCCGTGTGCGAGAAGAGGATGCCCGTGTCGACGACGTAGGCAGTGACGCCGGCGCCCGTCGCCGCATAGTGGTAGAGCCCGTCGAGGGTCCGAGAGCGCTGGTCGATCCTGTCGAGCCCCCAGGTGGCGCCGGTCTGGGTGTCTGCCAGCGTCGCCACGGAGTCGGGTGCGATGTAGGCCACGTTCGGGTTGTGGAGGATCGCCTGCTGGGCCGGCGCGGACAGCGTGGCTGCGAACCCCTTCAGGGCATGCCGGTAGGCGTGATCAACTGCGAACCCGTGTTCCTTGGCCAGTTGGGCTGTCGCCGCTGCCGGATCCGCGACGCTGTCGCGGAACACGACGATGACCGCCTCTGGACTAGGTGAGAGCGCGGCGACCGGGGGCGGAGCGCTGCTGCCGACGAGCAAGATCGTGGCGACGGCGAGGGCGGCCACACCTCGCCGGACCGGGTTCCAGCGCACTGGAGCCTCCTGACACGTCATGACGGGTCGGTCTCGCCAGTGGCTCGGCGCAGTCCCGGCGGGCCGTGGTTTGGACCGCGCGTCAGAGCCTCCCGCTGGCTAACCGTAGGCGGCAGGACGGCTTCTGGCGAGAGGCAAACGGCCCCCGGCCGCCCGGTGCGCTCCGAGGGTTGGCCCCAGAGCTAGCACCGCGGGCGAATCGACCCAGCAACCACCTCCGCACCGTGTGCCCCGGGGCGGGAGGGGGCTTACTTCAGACTACAGTTGCTGCTGAACGGACTGTTCGCAGAAGACCTACACGGTGTTCATGGAGCTGGCTCTGGGACCCCCGCGCGACGCGGGGTAGGGGGCCTCCAACTCAGCGTTCGCGGATGTCACTGAGCAGTCCGACGACGGGCGCCATCGCCTCGAGAGCTGGCAGCGTGGGCGGCCAGAGCACGACCTCGATGTGATCGAAGCCGGCGGCGTGGAATTCGCGGAATGCGTCGGCGATCCGCGCCGCCGAACCGCGGATCGGCTCTCCCAGGACGTCGGCCGCGCCCGAGACAGACGTCGGCTCGACGGCGAGGCCGGCCGATCGACTGATCGTCGCCGGATCCCGCCCGACATCCGCGCAGGCCGCCTCGAGGGCGGCAAGGCGCGGGCCGAACTCCGAG
Organism: Chloroflexota bacterium; assembly: GCA_021812735.1. Next base: position 2,700 of record JAKAMV010000595.1, read on the forward strand.
AGGTCGCTGCGCTCCTCGACGAACCAGCCCCGGATGTCGCCGTGGGTTGCCGCGAGGCGCAGCATCTTCGGTCCCCTGGCGCCGATCATGAGCGGGATCCGACCCGGCCGAGGGCCGACGGGCCGGTGCTCGAGCTCGCGAGCGGCATGGAAGGTGCCCTGGAAGTCCGCCCGTCCTTCCCGCAGAAGGGGCAGGATGATCTGGAGAGCCTCCTCGAAGCGCCCAATGGTGCGATCCTCCGGGAGGCCGAACGCGTGTCCCTGTCGGCCTGCGTGTCCCGCACCGAGGCCGAACACGAACCGTCCCCCGCTGATCTCGTCGAGCGTCTCGACCGCCTTGGCGGTGATCCCGGGGTTGCGGTGGAGCGCGGACAGGATCCACGTGCCGACCTTGATCCGGGACGTGGCCGCAGCGACGGCGCCGGTCATGGCGACGCACTCCCACCAGCCCTGCGCCGGCCTCCCTTCCGGCTGCCACAGGAGCTCGTCCGCCGTCCAGGCCGTGTCGAAGCCGATCTTCTCGGCCCGGATCGAGAGATCTCGGATGGTCGTCCATCGGACGGTCTGGCCGTCCACGAACGAGTCGCCCATCGGTAGCACGAGACCGATCTCAAGCGGTCGCATAGCCATCTCCCTCGACACCGCGTCACCGCAACCGCGAGGCGCAGCTGTGTGTCATGTGACGGTCGCGCGGAGCTATTGTCGCCTTCACGCGCTCCGCAGCCAGTCACAGGGCTCGGGCGGCTCGGCGAGCCGCATGGTGACGGTAAGGTCGGTGGTCGCGGGGCGACTCCTCTCGCCCCGACCACAGACTCGTCCCTCCTACCGCACAGTCGACAGCTCGTGCGTGCCGCACAGGCGAGGTCTTGCGCCAGGGACCTTCCTGGATGCCTCCCGCACAGAGGTCGATCGAGGCCCCCACGCGATCACGTATCCGCAGCTCAGTTCCTCGCGGGCGAGATCAGGTCGACGGGCACGGGGAGATCGGGCCACTCCGCATCCGTGGTGATCACCCGGGTTGCCTTGAGGCCCAGCGCGGTTGCGACGACGAGGGCATCGGGCAGTCGCAACCGCGTGCCGTGACGCGCGCGCAGGTCCGCGGCCTGGGCGGCGATCGCCCTGGTGATCGGCTCGACGACGGCCGGCAACGCGTCCACGAAGGCGTCGACGGTGTCGACCGCCTCCTTCCCTCGACGGCCGGGTGCCACGAGGCACTCGGCGTACGCCGAGGCCGGGAGCACGAGCCTGTCTCCGCGGCTGACGGCCTCATGGACCACGCGGACCGAGGCGGCGTGGTGCGCGTCGGTCGCGTCGAGCACGGCGATGACCACGCCGGCGTCGAGAACGGTCAGGTCCACTCTCGCCGCAGCTCGTCGAGCTCGCCCGCCGGATATACGTCGGTGAGCGCGCCGGCAAAGCGTGCAACCGGGTCAACGTCGCGCACAAGCACGACTTCTCCGGGGCCGCGCACCTCCGCCCGCAGGCGATCGCCGGTGCGGATGCCCGCCGCCTCGAGCGCGTCGTGCGGGATCGTCACCTGATGCTTGTCGCTCACGCGCGTGTAGCCGCGCTGGCGCTTGAGCTTTACTCGCTGATCCATGAGTAAAGCTTACTGCCACTGGCTTTGCTCGCGCAACGCACACGCGCGGCCTGGGCGCCCGGTTTGTCGGGTCGAGCCCTCTCGCCCCGACCAGTCAACCCAGCCTCTCACCTGGAGGGCAGCCCCGACCTTCCGCTCGATTTGCCGTTGCCCCGCCGGCCGTTATACTGCTGGTATGAAGACGGCCATCTCGGTCCCCGACGCCCTGTTCGCTCAGGTGGACCGCCTCGCGCGACGTTCCCGCCGCTCGCGAAGCGAGGTGTACAGCGCCGCATTGCGCGAGTATGTCGCGCGTCACGCTCCCGACGAGGTGACAGCCGGCTTGGACGCCGTCCTCGGGGATCTGGGCCAGCCGGATATGGCCGAGTTCTCGCGTGCGGCAGCGCGCCGGGCGCTGGAGTCGGCCGAGTGGTGATCGCGCAGGGCGAGGTCTGGTGGGCGGACCTGGGAGACCCGACGGGGTCGCAACCCGGATTTCGCCGCCCGGTCGTCGTCGTGCAGTCCGACGCGTTCAACGCGAGCAGCCTGCGCACGGCTGTCTGTGTCGTGCTCACGAGCAACGTCAAGTGGGCGGAAGCGCCGGGGAACGTACTCCTGCCTCCCCGGGTAACTGGCCTCCCGAAACCGTCCGTTGCCAACGTATCCCAGCTTGTCACGCTCGACCGCAGTGCGCTCACCGACCGGGTCGGACGCCTGTCCGCCTCGAACCTTGAGCTGGTTCTCGCCGGGATCGATGTGGTGCTCGGCCGCGGTTGAGCGCGCCGCATGCCCGGGCAACCTCGCGGTGGGGCATCGTTCCGGGGCGCTCGAGTCCCCTGGCTTGTTCGGCAACCCAGGGTCTTGCTCGCCTCGGCTACGCTCGAACGCTCAACCGCTCGTGAAACGGACCTTAGGATCACGGTTTAGCCGGGAGCGTTTGCCATGGGTGAAGTCCACACGACCTGGCACCTCGCCGTCTCACCGGAACAGGCGTTCGCCTTCGGCGCGAAGGCCGAGCGACTACCCGAGTGGGATACCTCGATGGTCGAGGTCAAGGACGTGAGCGGCCCCCTCGACACAGTCGGTGCCGGCTACACCGGCGTCATGAAGTTGGGCGGCCGCAGGCTCGAGGGGCGCTGGGAGGTCACCCGCGTCGATCGACCGGGGCTCCTCGAGCTCAAGGGCGTGACGCCGGGCGGCGGTGAGGCCAAGCTTGTAATCCGCTACGCGCCGGGCCCCGGTGGTACGGACATGAGCGAGGACCTGACGTACACGCTGCCCGGCGGACTTGCGGGGCGCCTCGCGGACTGGCTGATCGTCGAACGGGTCATTGAGCGCCAGTTCAGGCACTCGGGCGAGAAGATCAAGGCGATCCTCGAAGCGGAGACGACGGCCGCGGGGTGACCCAGATCCACCTACGGTGATGCCTCATCCGCGAGTTCTACGGGACCGGCGACGCCAAGGTCGTCTACTGGAAGCGCCTTGCGGGCCGGGCCGCCGCAGGCGACTGATCATCACGGTTCGCCGGCCGGTCGCCATCCCACGGGAGGAAGCGTCACGCGCTCCGCAGCCGCCCGCAGGGCTCGGGCGGCTCGGCGAGGCGCATCGTCACGACGAGGTCGCGCTCGGCCTCCGCGCCCCTTGACACGCCCGCCGCACGGTGAGATAAGGGCACCCTTCGCACGGGAGGTGTTGACGCGCGACCCGCGTTCCGGCCGCCTGAGCCGCGTCGAGGCGCTGGCGAGTCCGACCCGTGCCAGCAGCCCAATCCGATGACCCATGCAGCGAGGAGCGTCCCGTGTTCGAGTACTCGACTGACCTGGACGTGCGGTGCACAGCGGCGCAGGCCTTCGACCATGTCGCCCGCGGGTTCTTCGAGCATCACGGCCTGTGGGACCCGACGGTGGTCTCGATGCGGAAGACATCCGACGGCCCGGTCGGGCTCGGGACGACCGGCCTCGAGGAGCGCCGTATTGGGCGTACTCGCTCGAAGGCCACGTTCAAGGTGACCGAGTTCGAGCCCGATCATCGCTTCGCGTGGGAATCGACCAGTGGGCCCATGCGCCAGCAGGCCGACCTGACGATCGAGGAGCGGCCCGAAGGTGCGCGAGTCCACGCGCACGTTCGGCTGGTCCCCGCGTCGCTCGGAGCCAGGCTGACGGAGCCGCTGATGCGGTCGATGCTGGATCGGAACCTGCAGGCCCACATGGAGGGGATGCGCAAGGCTCTCGACGCGGAGGGGTCGCCGAGGCCGGCGTGACGCTGCGGGCGGACGCGGCGGGCGTCATCCGTG
>JAKAMV010000596.1 GCA_021812735.1 Chloroflexota bacterium
GTCACCAGGGCTGTGCCCGGGGTCTCGGCCCGGCCGGCCTCGCGGTACCAGTCGTCGCCGTACCGGGCGATCAGCGCGGCCTGGGCGAGGCTCTCCACGTTCTGGACCAGCGTGGGCTTGCCGCCGACGCCCTTCTCGTACGGGCGCGGGGGCACGGTGGTGGGGCGCGCGTCGCCGGCGTTGACGAAGTGGACGGCGGCCGACTCCTCGCCCGCCACGTACGACACGGGCGGGGCGGCGATGGTGATCGGCACCCGCGGCAGGGACTGCGACCGGCTCGCGTCCCGCTCGTCGAGGGCGCGCTCCAGGGCGACCCGCGCCTGGGCGTGCTCCGACCCCACGTAGAGCACGGCCCGCCGGGCGCCCACAGCCTCGGCCGCGAGCTCGAGGCCGTCGATGACCAGGTGCGGCCGCGACGCCATGAGCACCCGGTCCTTGTGGCTCAGGGGCTCGCCCTCGGCGCCGTTGGCGAGCACCACCGCGTGACCGCTGGAGCGCCGGGCGACCGCCCCCCACTTGCGGCCCACCGGGAACCCCGCGCCGCCCCGGCCCAGCAGCCCGGACGACTCGAGCATCGCGATGATGTGCGAGCGCTCCGCCCGGCCCGGCAGGTCGCCGAGCCGGGCCCGGTGGTCGGCGAGCGGCTCCGCTCCGGCCGCGGCGGCGGGGCCGCTCAGGACGCGGGCGGTCACCGCGTCCTCCCCCGCCGGGTGGCGTCTTCCCACGACGACGTGAGCACGGCGTCCTCGAGCCGGTCGCGGTTCTGGTCCCAGAACGACACCCGGAACAGCAGGCACGCGCCCACGGCGCCGAGGCTCACGCCGCCGATCGCGAGCATCCACAGGGAACCGGCGTCGCTGCCCGCGAGGAAGCTGTGGGCGAGGGCGAGGGGCCACATCGCGTAGCTGGTCCAGTGGATGGCGCGCCAAAGGCCCTGGGGCATGTGCGCCCGGATGAGGCCGGTGATGACCAGGGCGATGAACAGGTACATCGAGACCACGCCCAGCGCGACGGGCAGGGGCCGATACGTGGACGCGAGGGGCACGATCGCGGCCGACCAGCCGAGCTTCGCGAACGGGTCGAGCACCGCGCTCGTGATGTGGATGACGTTGAACACGATCGCGAGCAGCGAGATCCGCAGGTGCATCTCGAGGTTGAAGAACCGCGGCCACGTCTCGTGCCAGAAGCGGCCGACGGTCAGCAGGCCGAAGCACACCGACGCCGTCACCAGCAGCAGGGACACGATCCCCGAGCCGCGGGCGGTGAACCAGAGGACTTGACTGAACATGGGGTGGGGCGGACTCCTGGGCGAAGCCGCGGGCGGCTGACGGGCGCGACGGCCCCGGCGGGCCGCGCGGCGCGGCGTCAGGAGCCGCCGCTGATGGCGTGCGAGTGGCGGCCCGTGGTGGCGGGCGGGGCGACGAGCTGCTGCTGGTTGTAGTAGGGGTTGACCAGGCCGCCCTGCGTGCCCTGACTGTCGCCGCCGCCGTTGTAGCTGTAGCTGTTCTGCAGCTGCTGGGGCGTGTAGCCGCCCTGGATCGTCGCGGGGGCGCTGTTGGTGGTCGTGCCCGCGTACGTCAGGGCGGCGGCATAGCCGAAGAAGCCGGTCCCGGCGATGCCGAGGGCGACGGCACCGAGGGTCATCGACTGCAGCCGGCCGTCGTTGCGGGAGCGGGCCTGGACACGGGCGGGAATGGTCGGGTTCACGAGTTGCAGTCTCGGCCCCGTTTCTTTGGGTTCGATGACAACCCAGATGTGGAACCTCACAGGAAGGGGCCGAGCAGCGACTCACCTCGCAGGGCTCCAACCCGTTCGTCCAGTTCTCCGACGGCTCGTTCATCGGCGACTACAGCCAGGTCGCCCTGGGCTCGGACGGCAACGCCCACGCGGCGTGGACCGACTTCCGGGGCAACCCGGGCGTCAACGGCCCCAACCAGGACGTGGACGTCGCGTCGTTCCGCTGACGCGCCACCGCACCAAGCCGCTCCGAGGGCCCCGCGACCGCGGGGCCCTCGGCATGTCCCGGGTCTCGCGCCGGCCCCCACGGCCCCGGCACAATGGTCCGGACCACGGTCCGGGCGCCTGTGCCGGGGCCGCATCGCCCGGTGAGGAGCGTGCCGATGACTGACCCGATGGCCGCCCTGACGGCCGAGCTCGCCGAGATCGGCGCCGACGCGGTCCGCCGCGGCCTCGTCATCGCCACGGGCGGCAACCTCTCAGCACGCCTGCCCGGATCGGAGGTCTTCGTTGTGACCGCCAGGGCCACCAGGCTCGACCGCCTCGGGGACCCCGACTTCAGCGTGCTGGACCTCGACGGCGGCGTCGCCGCCGGGAACCCCGACCCGTCATCGGAGTGGCGGCTCCACCAGCGGACCTACCGCGTCCGGGCCGACGTCAACGCGATCGTCCACCTGCACCCGCAGACGGCTGTCGTCGTGGACGCGCTCGGCTATCCCGTCCGGCTGCTGACGCTCGACCACGCCGCGTACCTCCGGCGTGTCGCCCGCATCCCGTTCTTCCACAACGGGACCGACGAGCTGGCCGATGCGGCCGCCGACGCGTCGCGCGACAGCGACGCCGTCATCCTCGCCCACCACGGGTGCTCGACCCTCGGCGACAGCATCGCGTCGGCGTACCGGCGCGCCCTGCTGCTCGAGGACGCCGCGATGAGCACCTTCCGCTGCCTCCAGCTGGGCGACACCGCCACGGCCTTCCCCGAAGCGGCGCTCGAGGGCATCCGGCACCTGTAGCGCGGGCTGGCGGAGCCGCCCTCAGGGCTCCTCGGGCGGCAGCGCGGGGACCTGGCCCAGCGCCGGCTCCACCACCCGCCGCTCGGTCACGATGGCCGAGACGAGGCGGGCTGGCGTCACGTCGAAGGCCGGGTTGTGGGCGCGGCTCTGCTCTGGGGCGGTCCGCACGCCCCCCCAGTTGAGCACCTCCTCGTCCGGCCGCACCTCGATGTGGATGGCGTCGCCCGACGGCGTCGCGAGATCGACGGTGGATTCGGGCGCGGCGACGATCAGCGGGATCCCCGCGTCACGGCAGGCAAGCGCGACCCCCACGCTGCCGATCTTGTTGGCGGTGTCGCCGTTGGCGGCGATCCGGTCGGCCCCGATGATCGCCGCGTCCACCAGGCGCCGGAGGATCGTGCTCGCGGCGGCGCCGTCGGCCTGCACGAGGTGCGGAATGCCGTCCTGGACGAGCTCCCAGGCGGTCAGGCGAGCGCCCTGCAGCAGCGGGCGCGTCTCGTCCACGTAGACCACCTCAAGGGCGCCGCGGGCGTGCAGCTCGCGCACGATGCCGAGGGCGGTCCCCCACTCGGTCGTGGCCAGGGCGCCCGTGTTGCAGTGCGTCAGGACGCGCACGCGACCCGCGACCCGGGCCTGGATCCAGTCGGCGCCGCGGCGCCCGATCTCGTGGTTGTTGCGCTCGTCCTCGGCGATGATCCCCTCGGCGGCGGCCACGACCGCCGCCACGCCCTGGCGCATCAGCGGACGGACCCGATCCACGCCCCATGCAAGGTTCACCGCCGTCGGACGGGCTGCTCGGACGCGGTCGATGGCGGCGCCCAGCTCGTCCGCGTCCCATCCCTCGCGATCCGCCTGGACCATGGCGAGGGCCACCCCCAGCGCCCCGACGGCACCGAGCTGGGGCGCGCCGCGGACGGCCAACCGCACCACGGCGTCCACGAGTGAGTCGACGTCCTCGAGGGTGATCCGGGTGAGGCGGCCAGGCAGCGCGGTCTGGTCGATGACTCGGATCGCGGACCCAGTCCACGCGATCGGGCGGAGCGGTTCGGTCAAGGGGCTGTCTCCCCACGGGCGGGCAGGCCGGTTCATCGGCCGAGCCGGCGGCTCGCGGCGCGTGCAGGCCCGTGGCCCGCCCACCTTACCCGACAGCAGCGGCGGGCACGCGCTCCGGTCAGGGCTCCACGCCGCCCTCGGCGCGTCCGCGCGCATGGGCAACTTGATTGCGTTATTGCGCAAGTGCTAAAGTGTTGGCCTCGCCCGCCCCGTGACGGGCCACTAGCAGAGGATCCCGACCCATGGAGATGGTCATCGACTTCCCGGGCGGTGCGCGCGTCGACGCCCACTTCGGCCCGTTCACGGTCCCCACCGACCAGCCCCCGTCCAGCGGCGGCCGGAGCTCGGCGCCGACGCCGTTCCTCACCTTCCTGTCCACGATCGGCACGTGCGCCGGGATCTACGTCCTTGGCTTCTGCCGCCAGCGCGGCATTCCCACGGATGGCATCCGGCTCGTCCAGCGCATGGGCGCGGACCCGATGACCGGGATGGTGACCGACGTCGAGGTCACCATCGAGCTGCCCGAGGAGTTCCCGGCCAAGTACGCCGACGCGGTGGTCCGCGCCGCGGACCAGTGCGCCGTCAAGAAGCATTTCGAGCACCCGCCGGTCATCCGGGTGGCGAGCCACCTGGCTGCGGCAGCCTCCGCCTAGGCCACACCGTCGCGGGGGCCGCGCTGCGGCTCCCGCCCGCCTGACGGGATCGTGTGCCGATGCGTCCCGCGGACGGCCCTCGATAGCGCACAATGCGACCTCCAGTGTCCGGCTGGCCGTCCCCCCAAGCAGCTGGAGGAGCCCTGTGCGTCCCGTCCCCAAGTCAGTCCGCTTCGGCGCGGCAGCGCTGCTGGCGCTCGCCGCCCTCGCGCCTGCCGCCGCCGTCACGGCCCACAGCCCTGCCTCGGGCGAGCATGCCGCCGTCAAGCGGATCTTCGTCATCATGCTGGAGAACCACAGCCAGTCCACGGTGATCGGCGATCCCAACGCCCCGTACCTGACCGCGCTCGCCGCGGCCAACGGCCAGGCGACCAACTACTACGGCGTGACCCACCCGAGCCAGCCCAACTACGTGGCGGCGATCACGGGCCAGCTCGACATCAACCAGATGAACGACAACGCCGCGAACCACTTCTCGTGGCCCAGCCTGGTCGACCAGCTCGAGGCGAACGGCATGAGCTGGGGCGCCTACATGGAGGCCATGCCGTCGGCGGGCTACCTCGGCGCCACCGCGCCCGGCAGCACCGCCCTCTACACGAGCAAGCACAACCCGTTCGTGCACATGGACGACATCGCGTCCAACCCGGCGCGCCTCGCCAACATCAAGCCGTACACGGACCTGGCGGCTGACCTCAACTCGCCGCATGCGCCCGACTTCGTGTGGATCAGCCCCGACCAGTGCAACGACATGCACGGCGGCGTCTACTCGGCCATCGCCGGGCATCCGGAGACGCCCTGTCCGTACAGCAGCGCTGTGGACGACCCCGCCGACGCCTCGCTCAAGCAGAAGGCCGACGCGTTCGTGCACGGCGCGGTCGACACGATCACCCATTCGCGCGCCTGGACGGGCAACAGCGTGATCTTCGTGCTGGCCGACGAGGCCGACTACGATGGCACCGCGTCGACCACCGACAACTGGGCCGACGTCTCCGGCTGCTGCGACTCGCCGGGCTACGGGATCGCCCCCGGCCTGCCCGACGGGTATGTCCTCACCGACAACGGCTCGCACCCCTGGAGCGGCTCGTTCGGCGGCGGCAAGGTGCCGGCCATCGTCATCACGCGCAACGGCCCCGGCGGGATCGTCGATCCCACGCCCTACAACCACTACTCGCTGCTCCGGACGATCGAGCAGGTGTGGGGCCTCGGGTACCTCGGCTATGCCGCGGACAGCGCGAACGTGCAGGCGATGACCCCGCTGCTCATGCACTGAGCGCACGGTCCAGGACCGGCCTCGAGGGCCCCGCCAGCGGCGGGGCCCTCGGCATTTCCGCGGGTCCCGTGTGGAGCCGCACGCGCCCTGACGTGCGCTTCCAAGCCCGCATCGTGGCGGCATCCCGTCCGAGCGTCGTCTGTGCCGCGTGCCGGTCGGCCCTCCCCCGGGCGGCCCTCCGGACCCCACACTCGGCGGATCACGGTCCCGGCCGGGTCCCCGGCGGCGTGCGGGACCCCTGGAGGAAGCGATGCGCAACGCCAAGCTCGACGCCTGGGTCGAGGAAGTCGCCAGCCTGTGCAAGCCGGACCGCGTCCACTGGTGCGACGGCTCGGCCGACGAGCACGACGAGATGATCCGCCTGATGGTCCACGCGGGCACCGCGGTCCCGCTCGACGACGGCAAGCGGCCCGGCAGCGTCCTGGTCCGCTCCCACCCCGCCGACGTCGCGCGCGTGGAGAACCGGACGTTCATCTGCTCGGCGAGGCCGGAGGACGCCGGGCCCACGAACAACTGGGCCGACCCGGCCGAGATGAAGGCGACCCTGGCCGGCCTGTTCGACGGCTGCATGGCCGGCCGGACGATGTACGTGATCCCCTACTCGATGGGCCCGGTGGGCTCGCCGATCGCCAACATCGGGGTCGAGATCACCGACTCGCCCTACGTCGTGGCCAACATGCACCTGATGACCCGCGTCGGCACGCGGGTGCTCGACGTGCTGGGCCCGGACGGCGAGTTCGTCCGCGGGCTGCACTCGGTGGGCATGCCGCTGGGCCCCAACGAGCCGGACGTGCCCTGGCCGCACAACATCGAGCACAAGTACATCACCCACTTCCCCGAGAC
>JAKAMV010000597.1 GCA_021812735.1 Chloroflexota bacterium
CGGCCCCGGCACGCCGAACCGACGCCCCGCCCGCGGCTTGCACCCAGCGTTTCAACGGTGCGCTCCGCGTACACGCGCGCCGCTGGGCGAAGCGATTGGGTGCTGGAGGCCCAGGAATGGATCGGGCGAGCGCATAAACGGCTCGGCGGGAGACTGGATCGTGCGTTGGGCGCACCGTTGAGTCGCCCGGCGCAAGGCAAGGCAGCCCGCCCCAGGCGGTGGGCCGCTCGGTGCTCCGCCCGACCTGAGACGTGGGCGACCAGCGCCCGCCGTGGGCTCAGCCGGGAGGAATCACTCGCCCAGCAGCGGCTCCGCCACCTCGTCGGCCAGGGCGGTCATCCCGTCCGGGGCGATCGCTGCCGGGAGGCCCAGGATGACGTGGGTCGCGCCTGCGGCCACGAACCGGCGGGCGGTGGCCAGCGCCGCCCGCCGGTCGGCGGGCGTCGTGCCGCAGGACAGCTGGGCCGCGAAGGAGAACCTCGACGGGTCGCGTCCCGCAGCCTCAAGCGCGCGCAGGATGTCTGACCGTGCCGCGGAGAAGAACTCGACATCCCCGGGCCGGTTGCCGGGCATCGGCCAGCCCGAGGCGTGCTGCGCGAGAAGCCGGAGACCGCGCGCCTTCGTGGCCCCGACCCAGAGGAGCGGTCCGCCTGGGCGCACGGTCGGCGGCTCGTTGGTGGCGCCGTGAAGGGGGTAGAAGGGGTCGTCGAGGGTCACGCCCGGGCGCTGCCGCGCCTCGTCGCTGAACAGGGCGCGCAGGACGCGGAGCGTGCTCTCGAACCGGTCGAATCGCTCACGAAGCTCCGGCAGCGGAATGCCGAACGCGTCGTGCTCGCCCTCGTGCCAGCCGGCGCCCACGCCCAGGATGAACCGCCCGCCGGTGACGTTGTCGAGCACGGTCGCCGCCTTGGCCAGGACGGACGGGTGGCGGAACGTGGCCGACGCCACGGCGATCCCAACCCACTTGCCCGACACCCGGCGCGACAGGGCCCCCGCGAGCGACATCGCCTCGAAGGCGGGCCCGTTGCGCTCGCGCGAGGCGTCCGAGAGGTGGTCCGACAGCCAGCATGCCGCAACCGCGTGCTCCTCACCGGCGGCGGCCCACGTCTCGTCGAACCGGCGCCAGTCCATGTCGGTCTGCTCAGTCGCAGAGAGGCGGACCCCGACCAGGCCCGGACGCGCGGGCAGCGGCGAACTGCTGGGCCGGGGCGCGAGCCCGGGCGTCGGGTGCGATGGCATCTCGACCTCCTTCCACCCTGCCGCGGGCGGGTCGGTTCGGGCGTGGTCCTCGGGCGATCCGCTGCCAGCGCTAGCCCTGTATCCGCGCGTCCAGCGCCCGCTTGAGCGCGGCCCCGTTGGTCACCGCCCCCTCGGACGCGGACGACACCAGGGCCGCGTACTTGGCGAACGCGCCGGTGGTGTAGCGGGGGGCGGGCGGCATCCAGCGGGCGCGCCGCTCGGCGAGCACCGCGTCCGCGACCTCGAGATTGAGCTCCTTGCGGTCGACGTCGACGCTGATGATGTCGCCGTCCTCGACCAGCGCGATCGGGCCGCCGACTGCGGCCTCGGGGGCCACGTGGCCGATCATCAGCCCGTGCGTGCCGCCGGAGAACCGGCCATCGGTGAGCAGCAGGATGTCGCCGCCCATGCCCTGGCCCTGGATCGCCGCAGTGACCGAGAGCATTTCCTGCATGCCCGGCCCGCCCACCGGGCCCTCGTAGCGGATGACCACCACGTCGCCTTTGGCGATCGTGCGGTCGCGGACGGCGGCGTAGCAGTCGTTCTCGCTGTCGAACACGCGGGCCGGACCTCGGTGCGTCGTTCGCTCGTGGCCGGCCAGCTTCACGACGCAGCCCTCGGGCGCGAGGGACCCCTTGAGGATGGTGAGGCCGCCGAACGGCTTGATGGGCGTCTCGATGGGCTTGACCACCGGCTGGCCCTCGGTCGGCACCGCCTCCTGGGCAATCCTGGCGATCGTCCGGCCGTCCACCGTCTTCTCCCCGCCGTGGAGCAGGTCCTTCTTGAGCAGCTCCTTCATCACGATGCCGAGCCCGCCCGCCTGGTACATGTCCGCCGCGAGGTAGCGGCCGCCGGGCCGCATGTCCGCGATGAGCGGCGTGCGGTCGGCGACGGCCGCGAACTCGTCCAGCGTCAGCTCGAGCCCGTACTCGGCGGCGATGGCCGGCAGGTGCAGGACCGCGTTCGTCGAGCCGCCGGTCGCCGCCACGGCTGCGACCGCGTTCTCGAGCGAGCGCCGGGTCACGATGGACGAGGGGCGGATGTCGTGGTGGACGAGCGTCATCACGAGCTCGCCGCAGCGGCGCGCGGCCTCGTCCTTCGTGGGATCCTCCGCCGGGATCCCGTTGAGGCCGGCCGGGGAGAGGCCCAGGAATTCGAGGACCATCGCCATGGTGTTGGCCGTGAACTGGCCGCCGCAGGCGCCCGCGCCCGGGCAGGCGCCGTTCTCGGCCTCGTACAGATCCTCGAGCGTGATGGTGCCCGCGCGGTACGCGCCGATCGCCTCGAACACGGTCACCACGTCGGCGGGCTTGCCCTTGTAGGTCCCCGGCAGGATGGTGCCGTTGTAGAGGACGAGCCCCGGGATGTCGAGGCGGCCCAGCGCCATCGCGCCGGCAGGGATCGTCTTGTCGCAGCCCACCAGGATGACGAGCCCGTCGAACAGGTGGCCGCGCGCGACGAGCTCGATCGAGTCGGCGATCACCTCGCGGCTGATGAGCGAGGCCTTCATGCCCTCGGTGCCCATCGACACGCCGTCGCTGATCGAGATCGTGTTGAACTCCATCGGCGTGCCGCCCGCCGCCCGGATGCCCTGCTTGACGAACTCGGCAAGCCGTCGCTGGTTGATGTTGCAGGGCATCGTCTCGATCCAGGTCGTGGCGACGCCGATGATCGGCTGGGCGAGGTCGTCATCGCTGAAACCCACGGCCTTGAGCATCGCCCGCGCCGCCGCGCGGTCGGGTCCGTCGGTCAGCGCGTGGCTGTGGCGCTTGCCGGGGTCGACGGGGCGGTCGTACGGGAGCGTGCGGTCAGCGGCCATGACTTCCTCGGGGCGTGCCTGCGGCGGGGTCTGCGCCCTCAAGTATGCCCCGCGCGGCGGGTCAGGAACCGCGGGGCTGCGCCGCGACCCATGCGTCCATGATCTGGACCATCGTGGTGAGCGGCACCGCACCGGAGCCCAGCAGCGCGTCGTGGAACGCGCGGATGTCGAACCGCGAACCCAGCCGGCGCTTCGCCGACGCCCTGACCCGGAGCATCTCCAGCTGGCCTGCCTTGTAGGCCAGCGCCTGCGCCGGCATGCCGATGTACCGGTCGATCTCGTTGGCGATGTTGTTGGCCGCGAGCGCGGTGTGCTCGGCCATGAAGGCGAGGGCCCGATCGCGCGTCCAGCCCAGGGCGTGCATGCCCGTGTCCACCACGAGCCGCGACGCCCGCCAGGCATCGAACGAGAGCATGCCGAGACGCGACAGGTCGCTCGAGTAGAGGTCCATCTCGTCGGCCAGCCGCTCGGTGTACAGCCCCCAGCCCTCCACGAACGCGGTCACGCCCATGTGCCGACGGAACTCGGGGATGCCCTCGAGTTCCTGCTGGATCGCGATCTGGAGGTGGTGGCCCGGCACCGCCTCGTGGTAGGCGAGCACCTCGGCCTCGTACCGGCGCCGAGTCTCCGGGTGGGCCAGGTTGAGGTAGAACTGCCCCGGCCGAGAGCCGTCCGCGGCGGGCTCGCGGTAGTACGCGACCGTTCCGTGCTCCTCCTCGTGCGGGCCCATGGCGACCACCTCGCACGGCGCCTTGGGCAGCCGGCCGAAGAACCGGGGCACCGCTGCGTTCGCACGGGCGAGCGCCTCGACCCCGCTGGCGAGAACCGCCTCGCGGGTGGCGAAGCCGAGCGACGGGTCGGAGCGCAGCCGGTTGATCGCGTCGGCGAGGCTGCGGGTGCCCAGGACGTGGCCCGCCAGCGCCTCGAGCTCCGCGTCGATGCGCGCGATCTCGTCGAGGCCCAGCTGGTGGAAGGCCTCGGGGGCGAGGTCGAGCGAGGTGTGGAAGCGCGCCAGCCGGCGGTAGCCGTCGAGGCCGCCGGGCACGTGGCCCATGCCGGGCGCAGTGGCAGGCCGCGCGACGGGGCGGATCTCGTCGGCGAGGAGCGAGCGGAGCCGTGCGAACGCGGGTCGGACCTCGGCCCCGGTGACGGACTCCAGGGTGGCCGCGAACCGATCGCGCTCCGCGTCGGAGAACGCCGGACCGGCCGCCGCGGCCGCCGCGAGCGGCGTCCGGACCAGCGGCCAGCGCCCCACCGGCTCAGCGAGCAGGCCGTCGAGCAGGGCGATGTTCCGGTCGACGGTCGGCATCGCCGCCACGCGCCCGTCCGCCAGGGCCGCCCGCAGGGTCGCCGCGTGTGCATCCACGAAGCGGGCCAGCGCGCGCCACCGCGCGAGCAGCGCGTCCCCCGCGGCGGGCCCGTCGACGGGCTGGAAGTCGGGGATCACCAGCAGGCCGGCGGGCACGCCCTCGAGCGAGTCCACGTTCCAGTCGCGGAGCCCCGACCCGAGGTCCGCGATGTCCGCCTCGACGCCGGCACGGAGCGTGGACAGCGTCAGGCGGTCCGCATTCGAGAGCCGTTCGCCCGGTTCGATCGCATCGATGTCGGCAAGCAGTGCGGCCATTCGGCGGCGCTGGGCTGCGGCTGCCTCAGGCGTCGGGTCTGGCATCCGGTCGTCGAAGCGGCGGTCGCCGATGGCGGTGGCCATGATCGGCTGGAACGCGATCGCGGCCTCCCAGTACGCGCCGGCCAGCTGGGCGAGGCGGGGATCGAGCGCGCCTGCCTGGCCAGGCTGGTCGATCGTCGTCATCGGGGTGCTCCTGCGGCTAGTGGATGCACGGGCCGACGTCGACCGGGCTCGTCCGGCCGATCGCCGGCTGCACATCCGTGGCCACCGCGGTGGGAGTCAGCGCATACCCGACCGACGCCACCTCTCGTGACTCGGCGAAGACGAGCCCGCCGATCGTCCCGTCGGGCAGGATCAACGGCCCGCCGGAGTCGCCGGGCTGGATCGCGGCGCGCAGCTCGATGATGGTCCGGTCGATGACGGCCCGGTTGTAGATGTCGCGCCCGGTGGCCGGGTAGGAGCCCGCCACGCCGGCCGGGATCACCACCATCGGACCGCCGCCCGGGTAGCCGATCGCCGCGCCCACGACGCCTCGGTCGGGTGTCGCGGCGGCGAACCGCAGCACCGTGCCCTTGAACCCGGGCGCGTAGAGCACGGCGACGTCAAGCTCGGGGTCGAAGGCGACCGCCTTGGCGGCCACCTCCTCCGAACCCAGCTCGACGTTGATGGACTCGGCGCCCGCGACCACGTGCGCGTTGGTGACCAGGTAGTTGGGCGCGATCAGCTCGGCCGTGCCGGTGACCTGGGTGGTACAGGCGAGCGTGACCACGCGCGCGGTTCCGCCGGTCGCCGCGGCCGCGATCCGGCGGGCCTCCGCGGATCCGGGGAGGTCGACGGGGGCGAGCGGCGCAGGCTCGAGGCCGACGAAGACCGACGGCAGCCCGGACGCGTCGAGCGCGCCAGCAATCTGGCCGACGACCTTGGTGGGGGGCGGCAGGTAGGCGTCGATGACCTGCATCGAGAAGGACTCGGACGCGGTGCGGCCCACCGTCGGCAGCGGGCCGACGGCGAGCAGACCGCCCGCGAGCCAGATGATCAGGATCGCCTGCGCCGCACCGAGGGCCGCGCCCGCCACGCGGTCCACGCCGGACAGGACACCCTGGCCGAGGCGGTCGCCGACCGCACGGCCGATGCCGGACCCGACGGCCTCGCCGATCAGGACCGCGGCGATGATGGCGCCCAGCACGACCAGGACCCGCGGGACCGGTTGCAGCCCGGCTGTCTCGCTGACCAGCCACGGCGCCAGGTTGAGGCTGAGCAGGAGCCCGCCCACCGCGCCAGCGATGCCGCCGACCTGCGGCAGGGCCCCGGTGCGCGTGCCGGCGATCACGGCCGCCACGACGATGACGGCGGCCAGGAGGTCGAACAGGTTCACCGGGCGAGTATGGGCGAGGATGCGGGGACGTGCCTCAACCCGGGACGGTCACCGTGATCGGGGTGTCCACGCCCGTGGCCGCCAGCGTGTAGCTGCCCGGCGGCAGCGCGCCAAGCTGGACGGTCGCCTGCTTGTGGACGGCGATGGCGGGGCAGGCGATGCCCAGCTCCTGGCTGCCCTCGCGCACGGTCAGTGTGAAGACGTTTCCGCTCCGCATGACCTTGACCGCCGACAGCTCGCTGCACGGTGCCGGGCCGCTCCACCAGACCACGGTGGCGGTCACCTGGCCGGCGTGCACGGCCGCGGTGACGGACTCGGCCCGGACGTCGTGGACGTCCAGCAGATTCGGGACGGGCTGGACCTCGGTCGGCGGCTGGGCCTGGATCGGGCCGAGCGACGAGCGTGGCCCGCCAGGGGCGATGGGGGCCGGGGTGATGCCCGGCGCGCCCCCGCTGCCCGCGCGCTCGCCCGGCGTCTCGCCGGGCACACCGCCGGGCGCCTCGCC
>JAKAMV010000598.1 GCA_021812735.1 Chloroflexota bacterium
GCCCCAGTAGCGCCACTGCCAGCCTGACTCATCCCTGGCGAAGACGCCGGTCGTCCAGTAGGGGACCGACTCCTCGACGCCGTCGCGGCGGGTGATGACCACGCCGAGGACCTGGGCCCAGGCCACGTCCCGCTCGCGCCAGACTCTGACCTCCTCCGGAGTCCACGTAAAGCCCCATCCGGCGATGGTCCGCCCGACCTGACCGACCACCTCCGGTCCGTACATCAGCTCGCCCTGTCCGGAGCCCGCCACCGTCATGTCGGGATGCGCGAACAGCTCGCCGGGGTCCGCTCCCGGCGTCGACATCCGGCGATACGTCTCGCGAACGAGGCCCTCGATCTCGGCTCGCGTCACATCGTCCGCCAGCATCAGCTCCTCCTCGTCGATCCCGTCGCGACTTCCAGTCGGTAGGGCAATCATTCCACTGGTGGCGGGCCCTGGTGCGCCCGCAGCGGCGTGCGCGGGTGCGCCTTCTTCTCCTCGTGTCGCCGCGAGTACCCTCAGCCATGCGCGACGCAGCGACCTTGCAGGGAAATCCGCGGAAACTCGCGGGCAGCGGCCGGATCGTGCGCGGTGGCAAGCCGGCTCATCTGATCCGGTCGCCATGACGAGGAGAGGATGGGCTATGAGCGAGCTGCCGCAACTCTTCGAGGATGTCGCCCGCTGGTACGCAGTGACGGCGCTCGCGCTCGGGATACGGACGGGCTTGATCGACCCCCTTCTAGCCGGTGGCGGGAGCGCCGCTGAGCTCGCCGCGGTGGCCGGGGTCGACCCCGACAACGCCGCCCGCTGGGCAGATGCGATGGTCGCCGCGGGCTATGCGACGGTGGCGGATGGACGCTTCGAGCCGCGCGAGGAGACCCTCGGGCTGCTCCGCGGCGGTGTCCCGATCGACGTCCGCGCGGTCGTCGAGCTGCTCGTGCCGCTCGGGTCGCTCCTGCCGCGCGTCGTCACGGCGATCCGCGACGGGGACGGCATCGGGTCGGCGGAGTTCCAGGCCGCGCTCGGGATGACGTCGGAGCGGGTGAACGCCCCGACATACCGCGCCTTCCTCCTCGACGAGTGGATCGCCGGCCACCCTGAGCTGGCGGCCGCCCTCGAGCGCGGCATCGACGTCGCCGAAGTCGGGCCGGGCAGCGGCACCGCGCTGCGGATCCTGGCGAGCGCATTCCCCGCCTCGCGCTTCGTCGGCTACGACGTGGATGTTGCGACGGTCCGGGAGGCAGTTGCCGCCGCGGCGGCGGAGGGCCTCGCGAACCTGCGCTTCGAGGCGGTCGATGGCGGTGCCATGCCAAGGGCTAGCTTCGACCTTGTCTGCATGTTCGACGCCTTCCACCATGTGACCGATCCGTCCGGGGTCCTCGACGGGATGCGCGCCGCGCTGCGTCCGGGTGGTTCGCTGCTCCTCGCCGAGTCCGCCGTGTCGGGCGATCCCACGACGGATGCGGCCGATCCGACCTCGCCGATCATCTACGGCTGCGACCTTCTCTACTGCTACCAGGAGAGCAAGCTCCCCAGTCGCCCGGGGACGGGCGCCACGTGGCCCGCCCGCGAGCTCGGAGCGATGCTCGCCGACCACGGGTTCTCCGAGGCCGGGCGCGTGGCGTCGCAGGCGGGGTACGTCGTGATCCGGGCAGTGCCGCTCCGCACCTGACGTCCGGGGCTATCACGGGCGAGTACTGACCTCGACCGCCGGGTCAGCCGGCGAGGGTTCGGGTAGCCGCGGCGCCAGGATCCACACGAGCTGCGCCGTGGTCGTCGCCCCGACCTTGGACCGAGCGTTCGCCAGGTGGTGTTTGACCGTCGAGTACGACCACCCGAGGCCGCGGGCGGCCGCCTGCTCAGAGCCCGCGACCAGGACGGCTGCGACCACTGCGACCTCGCGGTCGGTGGCGCGGGCGGCTGATCGGGACGTTCTGCGCGTCACGCGCTTCGCAGCCACTCGCAGGGCTCGGGCGGCTCGGCCAGCCGCATGGTGATCGGAAGGTCGGTGGTCGCGGGGCAACGCCTCTCGCCCCGACCAAAGCTTCGAGCCTCCAGTCCACCAGCTGCGGTCAGCCGGCGCTCAGCCTCTTGCCGGAGCTGTGCGGAGAGAGACCGCTGCGTCTGCCACCGGCGCCCTGACGTCAGACGAACTCGGCGTGTCATGTTGTCGCGGGAATCACTCCCCGCGGGCTGAGACCAGGTCCACTGGCACGGGCAGTTCGGGCCACCCTGCATCGGTGGTGACCACGCGCGTCGCCCCGAGCACAACTGCAGTCGCGATGACCAGGGAGTCGGGCAACCTCAACCGGGTGCCGTGACGGGCGCGCAGGTCGGCGGCTCTGGCAGCGATCGCTCGGGTGATGGGCTCGACGCTCGCCGGCAGTGCGTCCACGAAGGCGGCGACCGTGTCGACTGCCTCGCCGCCCCGACGGTGCGGCGCCACCAGGATCTCGGCGTACGCCGAGGCCGGGAGCACGAGCCTGCCGCCGCGCCCGAGGGCCTCGCGTGTCGCGTCGACCGCGGCAGCGTGGTGCAGGTCGGCCGCATCGAGGACGGCGATGAGCACGCCCGCGTCGAGAACGGTCAGCTCCACTCGCGCCGCAGCTCGTCGAGCTCGCCCGCGCCGTACAGGTCGGTGAGCGCGCCGGCAAAGCGAGCCACGGGGTCATCGTCGCGGATCAGCGCGACCTCTCCCGGTCCCCGGACCTCTGCCCGCAGGCGGTCGCCGGTGCGGATTCCCGCCTCCTCGAGCGCATCCTGCGGGATCGTCACCTGGTGCTTGCCGCTGACCCGTGTGTACCCCCGCCGCCGCCTGGTCTTTACTCGCATGTCCATGAGCAAAGCTTACGGCCGCGGGCTCCGCTCGCGCAACACACGCGCCTCGAGCCCCGGTTTGTCAGGGCAAGTCCTCTCGCCCCGACCAACCGGTTCACTCGCGGCCCCACTCCTCACTCGTCTGCCGTCTGCCCCGGCCGCCTCTGGCTCCACCTGATGGTTGAAACGCTGACGAGTCGGCCCTCCGCGACCCACTGAGCGAGGAACCTGGGCGCACAAGCAGCCCTTCACCCTCCAGCGTGTGCTGCTCGGGCCATCTCGTCCGTACAGGTGCTACTCAGTCGGCCTCCCTGTCAACGCGGCGGATGCGGCGCGCTGGATTGCCGGCCGCGAGCCGCGGTGTCGGTGGCGTCTGCCCGCCTCGCCCACGTACACCGTCCGTCGACGAGTTCCGACGCGGACGTGGCCGCTTCGAGCGCTCATTGATGGCGCACCCCACTGCGGTTGTGCAGGTCGTTGTGCGATAATCCGCACATGGCCACCAACCTCGACATCAATCCAAGACTGTTGCAGCGCGCGCTCGAGGTGAGCGGAGAACGGACCAAGACTGCGGTCGTGACCCGGGCGCTCGAGGAGTACGTGGCGCGGCGTGAGCAGAAGCGCCTGCTCGAGCTGTTCGGAGCGCTCGAGTGGGACCGCCGGTTTGACTACAAGGCCGAGCGCTCCCGGGCGTGAGCCTGTTCGTCGACACGAGCGTCTGGTCGCTGGCGTTCCGCCGCGACCAGGTACAGCACGAGCCGGCGGTCGATCGGCTGCATCAGGCCCTCGACGGCAGCGAAACGGTCTTCTCGACCGGCCTCGTCCTGCAGGAGCTGCTCCAGGGGTTCTCCGGACCCAAGGCGCGGGAGGCGATCATCG
This sequence comes from Chloroflexota bacterium, assembly GCA_021812735.1. Next base: position 3,679 of record JAKAMV010000598.1, read on the forward strand.
AGCGCTTCGCGGCCCTGCCTCTGCTGGTGCCCGATCGCGAGGACCACATCGCGGCGGCTGAGATCCGCAATGCGTGTCGACGCGCCGGGGTTCAGATTGGGACGATCGACGCGCTCCTGGCGCGGCTGTGCTCGCGGCATGATCTCGTCATGCTCACCACCGATCACGACTTCAATCGCATGGTCTCGCAGGTGCCGCTCAGCATCTGGCGTTCGTAGGTCGTTCTCGCGGGGCCCCGGCTCATGAGCCGCGTGAGGTGCCAATATCCATCCATCCCGCGGCGAGGTCGTACTCGTGGATCATGCAACCTCTCGCTCGTCGGCCACCTCACGATTGAATAATGGCGCCCCTCACGGTGGAGAGCTGTCCGAGCCCGAGGCCTCCTCGGAGAACCGCGTCACGCAAGCAGGCGCCGCTTGGCCTGCACGAACTCCTCGTCGCTGAGCGAACCCTGCTCTCGCAGGGAGGCCAGGCGCTCGATTTCCTCGACCATCCGCCCACCTCGGCTGGCGTCGCGGGGAGGCTGCGTGGCGAGCAGGTAGCTCGTGACGGTCGCGGTGATTGCGCTGAAAAGCCCGATCCCGAGGAGCATCAGAACCATGGCCGCGAGCCGGCCCTCCGGGGTGATCGGGTAGACATCGCCGTAGCCTACGGTGGAGAGTGTGACGACGCCCCACCACAGCGCGTCGAAGGGCGAGTCGATCGTCTTGTTGACGCCGTGCTCGGCGGCGTAGAGCGCGATCGAACAGACGACCATCACCGCGATCCACGACACGACCAGCCAGGCGAAGCCGCGGTGCCGGGCGAGCCCGTCCAGGTGCATGGCCGCGCGGTACACGCTCGCGAAGGTGCGCACCAGGCGCAGTAGCCGCAGCAAGCGAAGGACCCGCAGGGCACGGACCGGTGGGACCAGGGCCACCACGTCGATCCAGTGGCCGCGCAGGTACTGGCTTCGGTCATGGGCCGCGAGTATCCGGACCGCGAACTCGAGCACGAACAGGGCGGTCAGCGCCAGTTCGAGCGCCTCGAGCTCCGGGCGGGAGCCTGCCGGCAGCTCGTCGATGAGGAAGCCCAGGGCGACGAACAGAACGGCCAAGGCACCCATGCCGAGTTCCCAGGCCACCTCGTGGCGGGCCACGAAGCCGTTGAAGCGTTCGCGGAACCACGCCCCTTGGCGGGCGACGGCGACGTCGTCGGCGGTCATCGACTCTACTCCCTCACTGCACCACGAACGAGCGGGTGGCCGAGGCGCTCGCGGCGCCCTTCGTGCAGGTCACACTCACTGGCCACGAGCCCGGCGTCGTCCGCGTGCCCACGGTCCAGCTCCAGCCCACGCTGCCCGCCGAGCTCGCCGTCTTGGGCCCGAGGCTCGCAGCCTTCGAAGGCCCCGACTTGTAGACCACGTTGATCGTGCAGGCGGCACCGGGCGCGGTCCTCGCGGCCAGGGACGCGGTGCCTCCTCGGCTGACCGGCGACGTCAGGCTCGCGATGGCCACCTTGATGGGGCCGGTGCCCGCAGAAGGCGAGGAGGAGCCGACTGAGAGCGTGGGTGTCGGCCTGAGGGCCGGCAGCGGCGTGGCCACGGATCCGGTCGCGACGTAGGTCCGCCAGGCGCCGATCCAGTCGCTGCCGATGAGCCGCTGCGCCGTCGTCAGCGACAGCGTGCCGCCGCACACGAGCGCGTGGAGCCCGTTCTCCAGCTGGTCCTTCACCCGCGCCCCGACCGCCGTCCCGTCGGCGAGCGAGATGCTGTACGGCTCGGGCCAGAGGTTCGCAGGGTCGCGCGGCGCACCACCGAGTTCGAGGGGGATCAGATGGTCCTCCTCGTAGTCAGCGAGGTTCGTATCCGCGTAGCCGTACGCCGTGATCTGGCTACGCTTCAGGGCGGTCGTGTAACTCGACGGCGGCCGGACGGTCGCGGTCCAGCCCGACACGCAGATGGTGGATCTGATGCTCGACTGCGTCACAGTGGGGTTGGCCGCGCCAGGCGTCAGGGCGGGGTCGGGCTCACCGGGAAGCCCAAGCGGACTGTCGACCGGCGAGCGGGTTCGCCCCGCGGGTGTGGTGGGGGTCGCACTGCTCGCCAGGGAGGGCGATGGACGCGCCGTTCCCGTCGGGGGCACGGCTTGAGGCACCAGGGGGGCGACCCCAGTCGCGGCTGGAGTCGTGGCCGCGACCGAGAGCGGCGAAGCTGGGACCAACGCCTCACCGCCCATCGCGTGCGCGCGCAGCACGCTCGGAGCGCCCGCACCCGAGCAGCCGAAAGCCAGAACGAGGAGCAGCACCCCCAGGGCCGGAGTACTGCTCCGCAGCGCCCGGTCGCGCCCGCGGGTCATCCGCCTCATGAGCTCTCCCTCCCCGTGAGTCGCCGCCGCAGGAGATTCTTCTCGCCCGTGAGGCTGCGCGGACCGGGGGGCTCCGTCGGGCCAACCCGCTGGGCCGGGAATCCGATCACCGTCGTGCCCACGTAATCAGCACGTCGAGAGCCGATCGACCCACGTGTGGACGGGCCAGCTGCCGGCAAGTTCCTTGTGCCGCAGACGACGGGCCTGCCAGCCGCTCCGCCACTCGACGACCGGGCTCCACTCACGGGGACACACCTCGCCTTCCTTCAACCGCTCGCAACCGGGGAGCGGGATCGGCGTCGCCTTGGCGATCGCGATCACCTTGCCGTCGAGCGATGAGCAGGCGGCGCACTCCTCTTCTGCCACCAGTTGGACAGACGCGACGCCGAGGGCTCGATAGGCGTCCAGGGCGGCCGCCGTAAGCCGCGTGACCTCTTGGTTCGCCTCTGCCGCCGCGGCCGTGGCCTGGGCTTCGTGGAACTCGCCCCACGCCTCCTGCAGTACGGGAAGATCGATC
>JAKAMV010000599.1 GCA_021812735.1 Chloroflexota bacterium
AGGTGTCCCGGTCCGTTCCCTGCAGCACCCGGAGCCGCCGGCCGCCGAGATCGGACGCGGATCGTGATCCGGCCGGCTCCAGGCCCTGCGCCAGCACCCGCAGCTGTGCGACCGCCTCCGGCATCAGCGAGTAGTGCACCCACGTGCCCCGCCGCTCGCCGCTGACCACGCCTGCCTCGCGGAGCACCCGCAGGTGGTGAGAGACGGTGGGCTGCGAGAGCTCACCGCAGCAGGCCAGGTCGCAGGCGCACGCGTCGCCCTCGGACGCCAGCTGGCGGACGATCGACAGGCGGGCAGGATCGGCCAGCGCTCGTAGCAAGCGGACGGTGGGATCGAGCGAGCGCTTCACGCCGGCCATTGTATCGGTCATCGTCTATATTGACAACCATCAATGTATGCCCTACAGTGCGCGGGCGAGCGGGCCCAGAGGCCCGGAGACACCGGGAGAGTCAACGATGTATGCCCTTCAGATGCTGGCCCTGATGCGCGCCCAGGAGCTCGAACGCGAGACACGTGCCCGCCGCCATCGACGCGAGCTGGATGAATCGCACGTGGCCGGCGAGCGGCACGGAGTCCGGGAGCGGCTGACCTCGTGGTCAATTCGCGCCCGCCTTCGCCGTGGTGTGGCTGGCTCGGCTGTGTCCGGCATCGGACGCGCTCCCCGGGCCGAGGGCACGATCGCACCGGCATGCGCGACGTGCTGAGCGGCATCGGCGCATGAGCGACGAGTTGATGGCGCGCATGAGCGACGCGCCGACCGACGCGCCGCCCCACGCCTCGCGAACGCCTCATCCGCCGACGGGAGCCAGACGATGACCGAGTCGATCCACGACCTCGTGCGGGAGCACTACGCGGAGGCCGCACGGCAGGTGCTCGCCGTTGACCCGCGCCGGGTTGACCCGCACCGGCAACTCCCGGTGGTCGGCTGCTGCGGCGACGGCGGCCCAGCCACACAGGGCGCTCAGCCCTATCCGGCCGCCGGCTGCTGCAGCGACGAGGCGACGGACGTCTTCGGCCCGGCGCTGTACGACGCGCTCCAGCTCACCGAGCTGCCCGGCGCCGCCGTCCTGGCCAGCCTCGGGTGCGGCAACCCGGTCGCCGTGGCAGAGCTGCGCGGGGGCGAGACCGTGCTCGACCTCGGATCGGGCGGCGGCATCGACGTTCTGCTCTCGGCCAGGCGCGTGGGGCCAACCGGCCGGGCGATCGGCCTGGACATGACGGACGAGATGCTGGAACTGGCCCGTCGCAACGCGGCCGATGCCGGCGCCACGAATGTGTCGTTCGTCAAGGGAACCATCGAGGCGATCCCCCTTCCCGACGCGTCGGTCGACGTCGCCATCTCGAACTGCGTGATCAACCTCGCGGCCGACAAGCCGGCGGTGTTCCGCGAGATCGCGCGTGTCCTGCGCCCGGGTGGGCGCGTGGGCGTGAGTGACGTGGTGGCCGCCGACGAGTTGACCCGGGCGGAGCGCGTCGAGCGTGGCGGCTACGCGGAGTGCGTGTCCGGCGCGCTCTCGTTCTCCGAGTACACGGCGGGCCTGCGTGCCGCCGGACTGGATGCGGTCGAGATCGTGGCGACCCACGAGGTCGGCGATCGGATGTACGGCGCGATCATCCGGGCGCGGAAGCCGGCCTAGTAGCTGCCGATCTCCCCCGGGGTCACCCCGAGGCGCTTCGCGATGCGGCGGATCGTCTCGGCGTGGGGGTGTTCGACCTCGCCTCGCTCGATTCGCGCCACTTCGCGCGCACTCACGGGCGCGAATTCTTCGCGTCGCAACCCACGCTGAAGTCGGAGCCGTCGGAGAGCAGCGCCAGACGACGCGTCTTCCTCCAGCCGCCGCGCCCGTTCTCGTCGACGGAACTCGGGGTCGAACTCGTAGAGGATGGCCTCGACCGCAGCCTCGTACTGACCGAGGCGGAGCGTCCGCCCGTCGTCGATCACCTCGGCATCGGTGAAGTCTGGACGGACGCCCGTTCCCGATGGTTCAAACCACGACATCGGGACCGCGAGGCGCTTCACCGATCCGCGGTAGAGAACGAGCGTCCCGTCCGCGGGCGAGACCACGACGGCAATCAGTCGATCCCGCGCGTCGTCCGCGCGGACTGGCTGCGGCTTATCCACGTTTCGGCCAGCGAGCCGTCCCCGATCCCGGATAGGATCGTGCCCGTGACCTCCGGCCCGACCCCCCTGATCATCGACTGCGACACCGGCATCGACGACGGCCTGGCCCTGCTGTACGCCTGCGCTTCCCCGGAGGCGGAGATCGTGGCCGTGACCTGCACGGCGGGGAACGTGGACGCCAGGCAGGTGGCCGAGAACACGCGCGCCGTGCTCGAGCTGGCGGGCCGGACGGACGTCGAGGTGGCGCTCGGCCGCGAGGTGCCGCTCGCGCGCGAACTGGTCACCACGCCGGAGACGCACGGGCCGCTCGGCATCGGCTGGGCAGAACTGCCTCCGACCAGCATGCCGCTCTCCGCGCGGAACTCGGCCGACCTTATCGTGGAGGAGGCCCGGCGCCGACCCGGCGGGATCACGCTGGTCACGCTCGGCCCGCTCACCAACGTCGCGCTGGCGGTGCTCCGCGAGCCGGAGCTGCCGCGCCTCCTCGGACGCCTCGTGATCATGGGCGGCGCCTACCGCGTGCCGGGCAACACCACGCCGGTGAGCGAGTGGAACATCCACGTCGACCCGGAAGCCGCCCAGGTCGTGTTCCGGGCCTGGGCGTCGGCGATCGGCCGCGACGCGTCCGTCCCCCGCGCCCTGGCACTGGGCCTGGACGTGACCGAGCGGGCGAAGCTGCTCCCCGGGCACCTCGCCGCCCTCGGCCGGCGCGCCGGCGCGGACGGGGCCGCGCTGGAGGCGCGCGTCCGGTCCGCGGGGGGGCCTGCTCCGGCCAACCCCGTCCTCCGCTACCTCGCGGATTCGCTGCGGTTCTACATGGAGTTCCACGCGAAGGCGGACGGCTTCTACGGCGCGTTCATCCACGATCCGCTGGTGGTGGCTGTCGCGCTCGACGAGACGCTCGCCCGGGCCACGCCGGTGGCCGTGGACGTCGAGGTGGCCGGCGAGGTCGCGGCGGGGCAGACGGTGGCCGACTGGCGCGGGCTGTGGCAGCGCACACCCAACGCGGACGTGGCCGTTGAGGCGGACGTGGATGCGTTCCTGGACCGCCTGGTCGACCGGCTCGGGGGGCTGGCGGCGAGGGCTGCCGGCGTGGCAAGCTGAACGCGTCGCTCGCGAGCCGACAGACCGGGGCAGGTCACGGATGCCGGTCGGGACGAAGCGGCGCCACGTGCCGGGACGGGAGGAGAGGTTGATGAACTGGATCTCGCGGCAGTTTCCCACCCGCGTCATCGCCCTCATGCCGGTGGCGATCGCCATCAACATCGTCCTCGGCTACACCGTGCAGACCGTGCTCAAGCTTCCGATCTACCTCGACTCCATCGGCACCATCCTGGTGGGCGTGCTGGCCGGCCCGATCGCCGGTGCTCTCACCGGCATCCTGTCCAACATCATCTGGCAGTACGCCCCCGGCATCGGCGGCGGGAGCATCGGCCCCTTCGCGGTGACCGCCGGAGTGATCGGCCTGCTCGCCGGGCTCTGGGGGTACCTGGGCGTGTATCGCCCGCGGCCGGCCACCGGGATCAGGCTCTACGGCTCGGCCGCTATCGCCATCCTGGTCATCATCGTCCTCGCCTGGCGCATGTACACGATTCCGGCCTACGGCTCGTCCGGGAGCGGGTACCCGGAGTGGGTGTACGGGGCCATCGTCGTCATCGGCGTGCTTGCCGCCGTCGTGGTCGGTGCCGTCGTGCTGGTCCGCAAGGACACCGCGGGTGCGTGGGTCGCGGTCGCCGGCGCCCTGACCGGCGTCGTGGCCGCGATCGTGTCCGCGCCAATCGCCGCCTACCTGTTCGAGGGCGTGACCGGCTCCGGCACGGACCTGATCGTCGCCGCGCTCCGGCAGGGCGGTGCGGACGTGATGAATGCCTCGCTCGGGCAGGGCCTCTTCAGCGACCCGATCGACAAGACCATCACCAGCTTCGTGGTGTTCCTGGTGCTGATGAGCCTCTCACCGAGGCTGATCGCGCGCTTCCCGCTGGGCGAGCGGACCGTGGGCGACCGCACCCGGTGACCTCACCGGCGGCCGGCGCCGCCTCGCGTGCCACGCTGCCCGGGTACGTCCTGCGCCCGACCAGGGGTGCGTACCAGGGGCTGAGCCCGACCACGAAACTGGTGATCGCGTTCGCGGAGGCGGCCGTCGCCTTCGGGGTGCGCGGCTGGACCGGGCCGCTGGCGGTCCTCGTCGTGCTGGCGATCACCGCGGTTGCCGCCGGTGTCGCTCGACGCATGGTGCCGTTCGCCCTCGCGACCATCCCGCTGGTGATCTCGATCCTGCTGGTCAACACGCTCCTGTACCCGGGCGCGACGGACGTGATCGTGCGACTGGGTCCGCTTGCCCCGACCTTCAGCGGCCTCACGGCGGCGCTGCAGGCGACCCTGCGGGTGATCGCGTTCGCGCTGTCGGCCGCGATCCTGGGCCTGACCACGCCGACCGACGACCTGCTGGCGGACCTCGAGCGCCGGGGGCTGGGTCGGCGCGGGACGTTCGTGATCGGCTCGGCGATCCGGATGGTGCCGCGCATGGGCGAACGCGCGGCGGAGATCACGGACTCGCAGCGGGCGCGTGGCATGGACACCGAGGGCGGCCTCTCGAGGCGCGTCCGAGGGATCGTGCCGCTGGCCGGGCCGATGATCTTCGGGGCACTCACCGAGGTCGAGGAACAGACCATGGCGCTGGAGGCACGCGCGTTCTCGGCGCCGGCCCGGCGGACCGTGCTCCGGACGCTCCCCGACAGTGCGGCGCAGCGCCTGCTGCGCTGGGTGCTGTTCCTGGGCGCCATCGCCGCGATCGCCGCCGAGATCGCCGGCGTGCTGCACCTGCCGTGACGGGCCGCGCGGCCGCGATCGCCGCCGAGATCGCCGGCGTGCTGCACCTGCCGTGACGGGCCGCGCGGCCGCGATCGCCGCCTCGACCCTGGTTCCCGGATCGACCGTGGTTCCCGGCTCGACCGTGGTTCCCCGCACGACCGCGGTTCCCGGCACGACCGCGGTCGCCACGCGCCGCGGGTGTCGGGCGTGACGCTCGCCCTCTCCGACGCGAGCTACCGGTACGCCGGAACCCCTCGCGACGTGCTGGCCGGCATCACCCTGGAGGTGACACCCGGACGCGTGACCGGCCTGGTCGGCCCCAACGAGGCAGGCAAGAGCACGCTCTGCCTGGTCGCGTCCGGGCTGGCGCCCGCGTCCATCGGCGGACACCTCGACGGCTCGGTGACCGTGGACGGGACCGAGACCCGGTCGCTGAAGCCGCACGAGCTGGCGCAGCGCTGCGGCGTGCTCTTCCAGAACCCGACCACGCAGCTCTCCGGCACGGCCGTGACGGTCTACGAGGAGCTGGCGTTCGGGCCGCGCAACCTGGGGCTTCCGATCCCCGAGGTCGTGGCCCGGGTCGAGTGGGCGATGGCGATGCTGGGCATCGAGGCGCTGGCGCCGAAGGACCCCGCCCGGCTCTCGGGCGGGCAGGCGCAGCTGGTCGTGCTGGCGTCCGTGCTGGCACTCCGGCCGGCCTACCTGGTGCTCGACGAGCCGACCAGCCAGCTCGACCCGCAGGGCACGCGGCTGGTCGGCGAGGCGCTGGCGCACCTCGCCGGCGAGACGGGCACGGGAATCCTGATCGTCGAGCACAAGACCGAGCTGCTGGCGGCACTGGCCGACCGGGTGGTGGTGATCGACGGGGGACGGGTGGTCGAGTCGGGATCGGCGGCGACGATACTGGCCGATCCACGGCTCGCGGAGCTGGGGATCGAGCCGCCGGCGGCGGTGCGGCTGCGGAGGGCGCTCTCGGCCGCGGGGCTCGATCCCGATGCCGCCCTGCCGTCCGGAGCGCTCGACCCGGTAGCGGCGGCCGTCCGCGAAGTCGGTGGGCCGGCGGGACCGACCGGGGACATGGACCGTCCGGGCGGCGGGGAGCAGCGGGCGTGAGCATCCCGATCGCCGTCGAATCGGTCGTCTTCGTCTACCCCGACGGCACGCGTGCCATCGACGGGGTGGATCTGCGGATCGGCCCGGGGGAGCGGGTCGCGATCGTCGGGCAGAACGGGTCCGGCAAGTCCACGCTGGTCCGGCAGCTCAACGGGTTGCTGCGGCCGACCGAGGGGCGCGTGCTGGTGGACGGCGTCGACGCCACGCGGTTCCACGTCGCCCAGCTGGCCGCGAAGGTGGGGCTCGCGTTCCAGAACCCGGACCGCCAGATCTTCGCCGGCCGGGTCCGGGCGGAGGTGGCGTTCGGGCCGCGGAACCTTGGGGTGCGGGGGGCCGACCTGGACCGCGCGGTGGACGAGGCACTCGACGCGGTGGGCCTGGTCGACGTGGCCGACCACAACCCGTACGACCTGGGGTTCTCGCGGCGCAAGCTGCTGGCGATCGCCTCGATCCTGGCGATGGCCACGCCGGTGGTGATCCTGGACGAGCC
>JAKAMV010000600.1 GCA_021812735.1 Chloroflexota bacterium
CCCCGCCAGTGCCACGGCAGGGTGCCGCCCGAGCCCCCGTCGGACGGCCGGGACGAAGGAGCGGAATGATCGCCATGGCCGGGGCCCGGGACCGGACGAGCGCCTGATGGGCCTGCAGCGCATCCGGCCATCCACCGAGATCCTGTCGGGCGCCACCGCGGACGTCTACTTCGCGCGCGCCAACCGGATCCTCGACCGTGAGGGGATCGACCCCGTCGTCACGATGGAGGTCTTCTGCCGCGAGGATGCCGTCCTGTGCGGCATCGGCGAGGCCACCAACCTGATCGGCCACGTGCTCGCCAGCGAGCCGGGCGCTGTCGTGGAGGCGATGCAGGACGGCGATCTGGTGACGCCCAAGGAGGTCGTGCTCCGGATCCGCGCACGCTACCGCACCTTCGCGCTGTACGAGACCGCGATGCTGGGCATGCTCTCGCAATCGACGGGCTGGGCCACGGCGGCCCGCCGCTGCGTCGAGGCGGCGGCCCCCCAGCCGGTCATCTCGTTCGGCGCCCGCCATGTGCACCCCGACATCACCGACGTGCTCGACTACGCGGCGATCGTCGGCGGTTGCGTGGGCGCCTCCACCCCGGCCGGAGCGCGGCTGGCGGGCCTCAACCCAACGGGCACCATGCCGCACTCGCTCGTCCTCATCTTCGGCGACACCGTTCGCGCCGCCGAGGCGTTCGACCGCGACATGCCCCCCGACGTGCCGCGCATCGTGCTCGTGGACACGTTCAAGGACGAGGCCGAGGAGGCGCTCCGCGTCGCCCACGCCCTGGGCGACCGCCTGTACGGCATCCGCCTCGACACGCCGTCGGAGCGCGGGCGCGTCACCGCGGACCTGATCACCGAGGTCCGCGCCCGGCTCGACATGGAGGGCTTCGGCCACGTGACCATCGTGGTCTCGGGCGGCCTCAACCCCGACCGGATCCGGTACTTCAAGGACAAGGGCGCGCCGGTGGATTCGTTCGCCGTCGGCAGCTACATCTCCGGGGCCGCGCCCATCGACTTCACGGGCGACATCAAGGAGATCGACGGCAAGCCGATCGCCAAGCGGGGCCGGATCCCGGGCATCACCGACAGCCCACGCCTGCGGACGCTCGACCTGGCCGCCTGGCGCGAGTAGGGCCGGGCCGCAGCCAAGCTCGGCGCGCCGCCAATCAGCCGTCCGTGCGAGGATCGGTCCATGCAGGACGACGCACCCCCGCCCGGTGACCACCCCGCGCTCGACGGCGCGCCGTCGCCTGGCGACCCGGAGTCCGCATACGAGCTGCTCCAGCGCGGTCGCGCGCTGATGCGCCGGCGCCACAACGCGCAGGCGGCCGTGGTGCTCGAGCGGGCCGCCCGCCTGGAGCCCGGTCGCGGCTCGATCCTCGAGGCGCTGGGCCGCGCCGCGTTCAACGCCGGGCAGCACGAGCGGGCCCACGAGGTGTTCGCGGCGCTGCTCGACGTCGACCCGTCGTCACACTACGGCCACTACGCGCTCGCGCAGAGCCTGCGCAAGCTGGGTCGGGCGGCGGAGGCGGTCACGCACCTGCGGCTGGCCTGCGCGCTCGACCCCGAGTCCGCGCTCTATCGAGGCGCGCTGACGCGGGCCCTCGCGGCCCTGCCCGACCCTGCGGGGGGCCGGTGAGCCTCAGCTGCCGCCGCAGGCGGCGGGCACGACGGGAACGGTCCAGTGCGGCCACTCGACGCCGAACCGGAAGCCGAGGTCCGTGTACAGGCGCAGCGCGCCCTCGTTCTCGCCCTCCACCGCGAGCACCACCGTCTGGGCGCCGCGGCGGCGCAGCTCGGCGACGCCCCAGCTGGCCACCGCCCGGCCCAGGCCGCGCCCGCGCCAGGCGCGGTCCACCCCCAGCAGCCGGATCTCGCCGGACGGCACGCCGTCGGCGGCGGTGAACGGGTGCGCGCGGCAGAAGCCCACCATCGCCCCGGACACAGCGTCCTCCACGATCAGGACCGTGGTGGGGTCGAAGTCCGGTGACGCGTGGATCCGCCGCACCTCGTCGAGCGACAGCTCGATGGGCGAGGGGTGGTCGAGGAAGATCCGGTTGACGAGCGCCACGAACGGCGCCTCGTCCTGGCCGACGCGGAGGGTGCGCACCGTGGCCGTGGCCGGGAAGGCGGCGTCGTCCAGCGTCGCCATCGCCCGGCCCGCCAGGCGCATCTGCCACAGCGACGACGTGCGCTGCAGTCCGCAGGCCGCGGCGAACGCCTCGGCGTCCGGGCGCCGGGGGACCCACAGGCGCAGCCGGTCGCGTTCCGCGGCCGCCGCGATGACCCGGCCGGCCTCGACGAGCTGCCGCCCGATCCCGCGTCGGCGGAATGCCGGGACCACCTTGAGGTCGTCGTCCCCCGGGACCACCCAGCCGGCCAGCCGGCCGTCGACCACGGCCACGGCGCAGGAGCCCGGGTTGGGCACCAGCCGCTCCGCGGCGTGCTCCACCTGGTAGCGCTCCATCCCGTCGCACTCGCCGCGCTCGAACGCCGCGAGCATCTCGGCCAGGATCTGGGATGCGTCGCCAGGCGCGAGGGCACGGACGGTGGCACCCGTGGGCTCGGCACTTCGGGCGGTGGTGGTCTCGGCGGTCATCGTCCCCCCCTGGTCGCGGCGGTGTCAGTACAGCCCGGTGCTTCGTAAGCGATCCAGCCACAGCAGGCCGAGGATCGACTTGGCGTCCGCGATCGCACCAGTGTCGACCAGGCCGAGCGCTTCGTCCACCTTCACGTGGCGCAGCTCCAGCTCCTCGTCGTCGTCGGGCGACAGCCGCGTTGCATCGGCCACGGCGGCGAGGCCCGTGGCGAGGTAGAGGTGCATGAGCTCGGACGCGAACCCGGGCGCCGTCCAGAACTCGGCGAGCTTGCGCCAGGACGCCGCCCGATAGCCCGTCTCCTCCTCGAGTTCCCGGCGCGCGGCGGCGTCAGGGTCCTCGGTGACGCCGTCAAGGACGTCGAGCGTGCCGGCCGGGATCTCGAGCAGCGCCCTCCCGGCGGCCACGCGCCACTGGCGGACCAGCAGGACACGGCCGTCGTCGTCCACGGCGAGCACCGCCACCGCCCCCGGGTGCGCCACGAGGTCGCGCGTGCCGCGGCTCCCGTCCGGGCGCTCGATCGTGTCCACGTGGAACACCATGTACTTGCCGCGGTAGACGACCTCCGACGTCACGACGCGCTCCTCGAGCGGGTCGTGGTCGGCGGCGGACTCCTGGTCGGCGGCCATCCTGGCCTCCCTGACACCGAGCGGCCGGCCCGCCGAGCGGCAGACCGGCCGCGCTGTTTGCCCTCGGCTCGCGACTACGCGCCGGACTTGGCGAGCGCGTCGCCGGTCTCGGCGTTGAACAGGTGCAGCTTCTCGACGGGCAGGCGCAGGTTGACGATGTCGCCCGGGCGCACGCGGTGCGAGGAATCCACGATCGCGACGACCTCCTGCTCGCCGACGCTGACGTGGAGGAGCTCTTCGTTGCCGAGGTACTCGACGACGTCCGCCTTGCCGGCGACCGTGCCGGCGGCGGCAGCCGTGTCGTCCAGGGTGAGGTGCTCCGGGCGGAAGCCGACGGTGACCGTGCGGCCGGCGGCCTTGATCGAGTCCGCGTACCGGGGCGGCACCGGGAAGCTGAAGCCGTCGATGGCGAGGTCTCCGATGCCCACCTGGATGTCGACGAAGTTCATCGCGGGGCTGCCGATGAAGCCCGCCACGAAGCGGTTCTTGGGCTTGTCGTAGAGCTCCTGCGGCGTGCCCACCTGCTGGAGCAGGCCCATGGACATCACCGAGATGCGCTGGCCCATCGTCATCGCCTCGACCTGGTCGTGCGTGACGTAGACCATCGTGGTGCCGAGGCGCTGGTGCAGGCGCGCGATCTCGGCGCGGGTCTGGACGCGCAGCTTGGCGTCGAGGTTGGACAGCGGCTCGTCCATGAGGAACACGGCGGGCTCGCGCACGATCGCGCGGCCGAGCGCGACGCGCTGCCGCTGGCCGCCGGACAGCTCCTTGGGCTTGCGCTCGAGCAGCTTCTCGAGCTGGAGGATGCCGGCGGCCTCGTTGATCCGCTTCTCCTGCTCCGCCTTGGCCACCTTGCGCAGCTTGAGGCCGAACGCGAGGTTGTCCCGCACGGTCATATGCGGGTAGAGCGCGTAGCTCTGGAACACCATCGCGATGTCGCGGTCCTTGGGCGCGACGTCGTTGACGACGCGGTCGCCGATCCGCAGGGTGCCGTCGCTGATCTCCTCGAGGCCCGCGATCATCCGCAGGCTCGTCGTCTTGCCGCAACCCGAGGGGCCGACGAGCACCATGAACTCGCCGTCCTGGATCTCGAGGTTGAGGTCCGACACGGCGGTGACCTCGCCGTACCGCTTGAACACGTGATCGAACGTCACGGTCGCCATGCAGAGACCTCCTCCCGTCCAGGTCATCGCGGGCTCATGCATCCGGCCGCCGGTACAGGCTGGCGGACTCGGACGAGCCCCGTACGAGGTGCTGGCTCGGGTCGGGCGCATGGTACGACGCCGCGGGCCGCGGTGGCAACGACGGGACGGGAGCGGTTCGCGCGATCCGCGGAGGCGTACTGTTCCCCTGTCCGACCCGCCCGCTGCCCGAGGATCCGATGAGCCAGCATCCCCGCGCCGGCCAGCCTGCCGAAGCCGCCGACCTCGTGGACGTGCCTGCCCTGCTGCGAGCGTACGAGGCGCTGGCGCCGGATCCCGCCGAGCCCGCGCAGCGGGTGTCGTTCGGCACTTCGGGCCACCGCGGCTCCGCGTTCCGCCGAGCGTTCAACGAGGCGCACATCCTGGCCACCACCGAGGCGATCCGCCGGTACCGGGCGATGCGCGGCTACACCGGCCCGCTGTTCATCGGACGCGACACGCACGCGCTCTCGGAGCCGGCATGGCGGACGGCGCTCGAGGTGCTGGCCGCCAACGGCGTCGACGTCCGAGTGGACGCCGAGGACGGCTACACGCCGACGCCCGCCGTCTCGCACGCGATCCTCGTCGCGAACCGCGGGCGCGGCGCGGGCCCGGCCGGGCTCGCCGACGGCATCGTCGTCACGCCCTCGCACAACCCGCCCGACGACGGCGGATTCAAGTACAACCCGCCCAACGGCGGGCCCGCGGACACGGACGTGACGACCTGGATCCAGGACGAGGCGAACCGGATCCTCGCCGCACCGGGGTCGGACGGCCTGGCGGGCGTCAAGCGGATCCCGTTCGAGCGGGCGCGCGCGCAGGCGATCGGCTACGACTTCCGCGGCGAGTACGTCGAGGACCTGGCCGGCGTCATCGACATGCCGGCCATCGCCGCGTCGGGGCTGCGGCTGGGCGTGGACCCCCTGGGCGGCGCGTCCGTCGCGTACTGGGGCCTGGTCGGCGAGCACTACGGCCTGGACCTCACGGTCACCAACGAGCGCGTGGACCCGGCCTTCTCGTTCATGACCCTCGACTGGGACGGGAAGATTCGAATGGACCCGTCCTCGCCGTTCGCGATGGCCGGGCTGGTGGGGCTGCGCGACCGCTTCGACCTGGCGATGGGCAACGACGCCGACGCCGACCGCCACGGGATCGTGGTGCCGGGCGCGGGGCTGATGAACCCCAACCACGTGCTGGCCGCGGGGATCTCGTACCTCTTCGGCGGTGGGCGGCCGGGGTGGGGGAGCGGCGTCGCCGTCGGCAAGACCCTCGTCTCGTCCTCGATCATCGACCGCGTCGTGGCGTCGCTGGGCCGGCGGCTGGTGGAGGTGCCGGTGGGCTTCAAGTGGTTCGTGGACGGCCTTGCGGACGGCACCATCGGGTTCGGTGGCGAGGAGAGCGCCGGGGCCTCGTTCCTGCGCCGCGACGGCACGGTGTGGACCACCGACAAGGACGGGCTGATCGCGGACCTGCTCGCGGCCGAGCTCACCGCGAGGCTGGGCAGGGACCCCTCGCTGGTGTACGCGGAGCTCACCGCCCGCTTCGGCGCCCCGGCCTACCGTCGCGTGGACGCGCCGGCAACGCCCGAGGTCAAGGCCGCGCTGGGCCGGCTGACGCCGGACGCGGTCGCCGCGTCCACGCTCGGCGGCGACCCGATCCTCGCCAAGCTGACGCGGGCGCCGGGCAACGACGCGCCGATCGGGGGGCTCAAGGTGGTCACCGAGTTCGGCTGGTTCGCCGCTCGGCCGTCGGGCACCGAGAACGTCACCAAGCTGTACGCGGAGTCGTTCCGCGGCGAGGCGCACCTCGGCCGGATCCTCGACGAGGCGCAGGCGATCGTGGCGGCATCCTCGTAGCGGCGCGGTGCTGGATCCCCCGCGGCCCCTACCCCGACGCCTCGGCCCCCGCCGCCTGCGCCTGCCCCGCCGCCGCGGCCGAGAATCCGCCATATGCTCGCGGGGCGGTCGCTGTCGCGCCGGTTGTGCGCAGATTCCCGCCCGGGGAGCATCTGGGGGCGGACCGGGCCCGGGATCCACCAGATGACCGCAGAGCGGGCGCTGTCCGGGGAGTCGTCGGATACGGGCCGCCCCGCGAGCATCTGGCGGATCCCCCCGGCCCC
>JAKAMV010000601.1 GCA_021812735.1 Chloroflexota bacterium
CAGCAGCTCTTCGGCGATGGCCTCGGCGAGGGCCTCGATGAGGTTGAACCGCGTTGATTCCACGATCTGGCGGCAGACGTCCAACACGCGCCCGTAGTCCACGGTGAGCGCGAGGTCGTCGGACATGCCCGCAGGCTGGAGGTTGAGCGCCAGCTCCACGTCCACCTCGAACGGCTGCGGTGTTACCTGCTCCTCGGGGTAGACGCCGTGCGTGCCCTCGAAGACCATCCCCTCGATCAGGATCCGATCGCTCATCTGGGCGATTCCGCCCAGCTGTCCGGCCGCCAGTCGCGGACGACGGCATCGGCGATGCGGGCAGCGCGCACGTTCTCCCGCACGTCGTGGACGCGAATGATGTCGGCGGCGCCGGCCGCGATGCCAAGGACGGCTGTCGCGGCGGTGGCCTCGACCCGCTGGTCCGGGGGCAGGTCCAGCACCTTGCCCAGGGTGGACTTGCGCGATGTGCCCAGCAGGATGGGCCGGCCCAGCACGCGCAGCGAGCCGAGGCCTGCCAGGAGGGCGAGGTTGTGGTCGGGCGTCTTGCCAAAGCCGAAGCCCGGGTCCACGATCACCCGGTCCCACGGCACGCCCGCGTCCAGCGCCCGCTCGATCGCCCGCCACAGGTCGGTCACCACTTCCGCCAGGAGGTCCCGATAGCGCGGCTCGCTGCGGTTGTGCATCAGAACGATCGGAACGCCCAGCTCGGCGGCCGCGCCGACCATCGCCGGCTCGTCGGCCACGCCCCAGACGTCGTTGAGCAGGTGCGCGCCCGCGGCCACCGCCGCGGCCGCAACGCCGGGGCTGGTGGTGTCGATCGAGATCGGCGTGCCGGGCAGGGCCGCCGCGACCGCGCGGATGACCGGGATGACTCGGGCGGTCTCCTCCTCGGGGCGCAGCGGCGTGTGGCCGGGACGCGATGAGGCCCCGCCGATGTCGAGGATGTCGGCGCCATCCTCGACCATCTGGCGCGCCCGGCCCACGGCCGCCTCGACGGGGTCGGGGACGGGATCGCCAGGCGCCGCCAGCAGGCCGTCGCCCGAGAACGAATCCGGCGTCACGTTGAGGATGCCCATGACGTACGTGCGCTGGCCCCAGGCGAACGTGCGGGGGCCGATGACGAGCGGGGCGGGGGCGCCGGGCAGGCCGGGCGACGCGTCGGGCGGGAGCGCGAACGAGGGCGTGGCCGCGCCGCCGCCCAGGTCGGGACGCGCCTCGACGACGCTCCGCCCCAAGGGAAGGTCGCGGTCGGCGGGTCCGGGCGGGCGGCGGGACGGCTGAGGGCCGCGGTCGTGGGTCATGCCGCCACCGGGTCCCTGAGCAGGGGGTCGTCCACGAGCCGCGACCGCACGACCCCGACGAGGTGCAGCGAGCCCGCCACCACCACCGGCCCGTCACCCAGCGCCAGCACGTCGTCCAGTGCCGCCTCCGGGCTGGGCGCCGTGCGCACGGCCAGCCCGGGGACCCCGGCGCGCGACCAGGCCGCGGCGAGTGCATCGGGCGCGAGGGCTCGCGGAAGGGCGGGGGCGGTGCAGACAACCGTCGCTCCTCGCACGGCCTCCGACCGGGCGATCTCGGCGATCGTCCCGGCCACGTCCTTGTCGGCCATCGCGGCCCACACCAGCGCCAGCGGCGTCGGCGGTGTCGCGGTCCCGCCGGCCAGCAGCGGCCGCAGGTCGTCCAGCGCAACAGCGAGTGCGGCCGCCCCGGCGGGGTTGTGCGCCCCATCGAGCAGCACCTCGCGGGTCCCGGCGCCGCGCGGGTTCGGCATGTCGAGCAACTCGAGGCGCCCCGGCCAACGGGCCTCGCGATACCCGCGACGGCGGGCGCCGTCGGGGACCGTCGCGATCCCCGCCACGCCGAGCGCGTCGAGCAGCGCGTCAGCCACCGAGGCGTTCGCCGCCTGGTGCCGGCCACGCAGCCCAATCTCCGCGGCGCCGAGGCGCGGCAGGTCCACGGTCAGCGTGTCGCGCGTCCAGCCGAGCACCGGCGCCGGCGGGGCAACCGTCACAGGCACGCCGAGCCGGCCGCAGCGGCGCCGGAGGATCGTCAGCGCCTCGCCTTCGGCTCCCGTCACCGCGACGTCGCCGCGCTTGACAATCTGCGCCTTCTCGCGGGCGATGGCGCCGATCGTCGGCCCGAGGTACTCGGTGTGGTCGAGCGCCACGTTCGTCAGCGCGGCCACGCCGCCGTCCCAAGCGTTCGTCGCATCGAGCCGGCCGCCCAGGCCCACCTCGACGAGCGCGAGGTCGAGGCGGCTCGCCGCGAAGTGGCGGAACATCGCCGCCGTCAGGAGTTCGAACTCGGTGGCCCGGCCGAGGCCCCGCGTCGCGTCGTCGGCGACCGCTATAACGGCCGTCACCAGCTGTGCGAAGTCGTCTGCGGGGATCGGCCGGCCGTCCACCACGATCCGCTCGCGGTACGTCACCAAGTGCGGCTTGGGCGTCTCGCCGACGCGATACCCGGCGGCGCGCAAGGCAGAGCCCGCGAGCGCGATGACGCTGCCCTTCCCATTCGTGCCGGCCACCAGCGCGCCGCGCACGCTCGCCTGCGGGTCGCCCATGGCGCTCAGCAGCGCGCGGACTCGGCCCAGGCCCAACCGGATGCCGAAGCGGCCTCGTGCCTCGAGGGCGGCGAGGGCCTCCCCGTACGTAAGGTCGTCACTGCCCATTCCCCGGCCTGCTCGTCCTGTGCTCACTCCCGGGTCAGCTCGTCCTCGTAGAAGACGCACTGGTTGAACCTGGGCGTGAGACACACGTCGTTGACGTAGCCCTCGTCGAGGTGGACGCCGCCTCGCAGCTGGCAGCGCGACACGTTGGCCGGCTGCCGCAGCAGGCCCTTGAGCAGGTGGGGGGCCTGGATCGGGATGGCCCCCCGCGAGCCGGTCATGAAGAAGTGCGGGCAGACGTTCCGGCGGAGGCTCGGCAGCCCGAAGCCGGTCCGAGTTGGCGACAACGATGCCCTCATTCCGGGCGGCGGCACCAGGGCTGCGGCCATGGTGGGCCTTGGGGGCGGTCCGGCCGGCCGGCCCATCGGGAGCCGGGCGGCGGCGCGCGGCGGGAGGGGCGGGAATGGGCGACGGGAGAACGGCGCCGGTCCCGGCGCTGGCGGGACGGAGCTCGCCCCCTCGGAAGGGGTCGCGGACGCGATCGAAGGACGCATGTGCGCACGGGCGATTGGCCCGTGGCTCCACGCGCCACGATCGCTTGGGGCCGGCCGCGTCGGCCGCCGGTCACGTGACTCCAACCCTGTCCCTCATCCCTTGCGCGGGCTCGACCTCCCCCGTGCTCTGCGCAGTTCGCAGCGTACCACCGCGGGTTGCGCAGGCGGCAGGCCCACCCGCGCCGCGATCTGGGTGACCCGCTTCGTGCGACAATCGACGCGATGGAAGCCCGGCGTGGGGGCCGGCCCTCGCAGGTCCGCCCCCGACCCTCGTCCCCCGGTCCGACGCGCGGCCGCCTGCGTCCCGGGACGCCATCACCCAGCCGCCTCTCGCGACATCACGACCTCAAGCGCCGCGGCGGGCTGCCGCTCCCGGTCAAGCTGACGATGGCCGGCGGCATCCTGGTCCTCGGGTGGCTGTGCCTGATGATCGGCCTCGGCGTCATCGGGCCAGCGGTCTCGTCACTCGTCGGAAGCTTCGGCCAGATGGTCGGCTCGATGATCCACATCACGGGCTCGCCCAGCCCCGGTGCCAGTGGCGTGGCGAGCGATGCGCCGGTGATCGACCCGCCCGACCAGCCCACCACCAACGTCGCGAGCGCGGACCTCACGGTGCGCCTCCCAACCGCGATCGTCGGCTTGAGCGGCTACTCGTGCCGGCTGTATGTCACACTCCCCAACGCCCAGCCGGCGCTCGTCGCCGAGGCGCCGGTGAAGGGAACCTCGACGCTCGTGTTTCCGTCGCTGACCCTGGCCAAGGGCCTCAACACGTTCACCGCCACCATCTCGGCGCCGGGAGGCATCGAGAGCGCCGCGTCGCAGCCGGTGACGATCACGCTCGATGTGACCAGACCCAAGATCACGATCACCTCGCCCAAGGACGGCGCCTCGGTCGCTGGGACGTCCGTCACGGTCAAGGGGAAGACGCAGCCCGCGAGCGAGGTCCAGATCAAGGACGACGCGAACAACGCCACGGCCACGGCCACCGCCGACGACACGGGCCTGTTCTCGATCCCCATCACGATCGCCTCGGGCCCGAACGGCCTGACCGTCACGGTCACCGATCCGGCCGGCAACGGGAACACAGCCCAGATCACCGTGACGCGCGGGTCCGGCAAGCTGGGGGTGAGGCTCTCGAGCACGGTCTACACCTTCGACCGCAAGCGGCTTCCCACCAGCGTGACCTTCACGGCGGTGGTGATCGGCGCCGATGGGCGGCCCGTGTCCGGCGCAACCGCGCTGTTCACGGTGACCGTGCCTCAGGTCCAGCCGTTCGTCTCCGCGCTGATCCCGACCAACGCAAGCGGCAGGGCGACGTACACGGTGGCGATCCCGAAGGGGACGATGACCGGCCTCGGGGTCGCTGACGTGCTCATCACGATGCCCAATGGGACCCAGACCACGACGGACCACGTGGCGCTCCAGGTCCAGTAGCCGGGAAGCCCGAGGCAGGTCGCTCCGCCGCCGGCCGTCCTCGTTGTTGCGCACGGCGCGAAGCCGACCGAGTCGAACCGGCGTTCGACCCTTGCGGAAATGCCATCGACAGCCGCCGTCGGCGCAGCTACGATCTGCGTATGCCGCTCTGGCGTTGCCCGCACTGCGCCACTCCGCAGCCGGAGAGCTCGCGCTGCTGGCTCTGCCGACGGTCCACCACCACCTGCTGCGCCTGCCGGCACTACCAGCGCGGCGTGGCGGGGGGTCTGGGGCTGTGCGGGAAGAGCTCGCAACGCTTGGCGCTGCGGGGGACGGAGGTGCGCCCGTGCTGGGAGGCCATGGCTGCGACGGGCGGCGCGCCGTCAGTGCGCGACTCAGGCGCCGCCACGACTCGCGGCCGCGCCGACCCGGAGGAACGGCCGCGACGAACGTTCGTTCCCGTTGACGAGCTTCGGGCCGGGCCTGGCCCTGTCTCGGGGTCGGCCACGAGCGTGCCCCCGGGCGGCGCGTCGACACCGGCCCGCTGGTCCCTCTGGGGCGACCACGAAGCCTGAGCCGCCAGGTCCCAGGCCCACGACCCGGCCTAACTGCGGGCGGTGCGGACGGTGTCCGCCACCGTGACGACGCCGGCCTCGGTGTCCGATGCGGTCGCTGTGGCCCTCATCCGTCGGCCGATCGCGCGCTATGACGCCTGCGGAGCGGAGGCCGACGGGGCCGGCGTTGGTACTGGTGTGGGCGTCGGCGTGGGGACTGGAGCGGGCGTGGGAGCGGGCGTGGGAGCGGGCGTGGGAGCGGGCGTGGGAGCGGGCGTGGGGACCGGTGTCGGCGTGGGCGTCGGCGTCGGCGTGGGGGTCGGGGTGGGCGTGGGGGTGGGCGTGGGCGTGGGGGTTGGCTCCGGGCCCTTGGAGATCGTGTAGTCGACCGCGAAGCCGGGCGCCACCTGCACGCCCGGGCCCGGATCCTGCGAGATGATCGAGCCGGCGGGCACCGTCGGGTCGTACGCGTCGGTGCCACTGCCCAGCTTCAGGCCTGCAGTCGCGAGCGTATTGGCCGCGTCGCCGAGCGTGAGGTTGCGCAGGTCGGGCACCGGCACGGCGGACGGGCCGACGGCGACGGTCAGGTTGACCTTCGTGCCCGCGGCCACGCTCTGCCCCGCGGGGGGGTCCTGCGAGAGGACGGTGTCGACCGCGGCGCTCGAGGAGGGCTGGGTGGCGCTGCGCACGGTTGCGAGCCCGGCTGCCGCTGCCTTCGCTGACGCGTCGGCGTACAGCATGTTGACGAAGTTGGGGACGACAACTACGGCGCCCGAGGCGCTGGCGCTGGGCGCGGATGTCGAGGCGACGTTGCCCCCGGAGATCATGCGGAACATCAGGAAGGCGACCAGGATGAGGATGCCGAGCCCCAGCAGGCCCGCGATCCATGCCCACGGCCCGCTCCCCTGTTCGTCGGGCTCGTCGTAGTAGGCGGGCACCGTGGTCGGGGCGGTTGGGGCCGGCCCGGACCCCGGAGGCGGTGGCGGCGTGCTGCGCATGGAGACGGGCGCGGGCGAGGTGGAGCGCGCGTATGCATCGGGCGGGTAGTTCACGGCGGGCCGGGCCGCCGCGGTCGCCATCATCGCCGCGCCCCCTGCGGCGGCACCTGTCGCGGCGCTGGCACCGCCGTCGGCAAGGAACCCGTCGAGCGCGCCGGCCATCGACGCGGCGGACGAGTAGCGGTCAGCGGGATTGAGGGCCATCGCCCGCAGGACAATCGCGTCGAGAGCCAGCGGCACCGACGGCCGCAGGGCCGAGGGGCGCGGCGGGGTGGTGGTCAGGCGCGCCAGCGCGACGGCGGCGGCGCCGTCGCCCGAGAACGGGCGCTGGCCGGTGAGCATCTCGAACAGCACGATGCCGAGCGCGTAGATGTCCGACGCCCCGGTCGCCATCT
>JAKAMV010000602.1 GCA_021812735.1 Chloroflexota bacterium
CCGAGGCGTTTCACCTCGCCCGCAGCGGGCGGCCGGGCCCCGTCCACATCGACATCTCCAAGGACGCGCTGATGCACGAGACGAGCGCGCCACACCCGAGCGAGGCCGAGGTTGCCGCGGGGTTGCCCGGCTTCCGGCCCACGCGCTCGGGCCACCCGCGCCAGATCGCGCGCGCGGCGCACATGATCGACGCCGCCCGCCGCCCGGTCATCCTCGCCGGCCACGGGATCCTGCTCGCCAACGCGATGGACGGGCTGGTCGCCCTCGCCGATCGGGCGCGGATCCCGGTCGCCCACACGCTGCTGGGCATCGGCGCGCTCGACGAGCGACACCCGCTCGCCATCGGCCTCATGGGCATGCACGGCTGGAAGCACGTCAACCGCGCGATCCAGGCGTCCGACCTGCTGATCGCGCTCGGCATGCGCTTCTCGGACCGGGTCACGGGCTCGGTGGCCACGTACGCCACGGGCGCCAGGGTCCTCCACGTGGACATCGACCCGGCCGAGATCGGCAAGAACGTGGGTGTGGACCTGCCGATCGTCGGCGACGTCGGGGAGGTGCTCGCAGCCCTGCTGCCCCGTGTCGCCGACCGCTCGGGTGACGACGACCGCGACGCGTACCTCGCGGAGCTCGCCGCCTGGCGCGAGGAGTCGCTGGCCCAGAGCTGGCACGAGTCGGGCTCGTGGCGCGACGGCCGGCTGTCGGCCGACTACATCGTGGAGCAGATCGCCGAGGCCTCCGGCCACGACGCGACGCTGGTCGCGGATGTGGGCCAGAACCAGATGTGGACCGCGCGCTACGGGGGATGCCGGCGGCCGCACTCGCACATCAGCTCGGGGGGCCTCGGCACGATGGGCTTCGGCCTCCCCGCCGCGATGGGCGCGGCCGTGGGCCGGCCGGACAAGGAGACCTGGGCGATCACCGGCGACGGCGGCTTCCAGATGACGATGCAGCAGCTCGGCGCGCTGGTGCAGGAGCGGATCCCGGTCAAGATCGCGATCCTCGACAACACCAAGCTGGGCATGATCCGCCAGTGGCAGGAGCTGGTGTACGCGGGCAACTACCAGTCGTCGCACCTCGAGAACCCGGACTTCGTGGCGCTCGCGGCCGCCTACGGGATCCCCGGCTTCCTGGCCTCGACCCCCGCGGAGGTCCCGGGCGCCATCGCGGCCGCCCGGGCCGCAGACGGGCCGGCCCTCGTGCACTTCCGCATCGCCGACGCGCAGAACGTGTTCCCGTTCATGCCCGCCGGCAAGGGGCTGTCCGACCTGATCGAGGAGTAGACCCGGCCGGAGGGTGCCCAACGCGTCTCGCGGCACCCGCATCGCGCCGCCCGACGACGAGGTTTGGTGGATCCGGGCTGATCGCACGCGGCTTCGACTGCCGGTCGACGGATTCGAGGCGGTGGGGTCGACGATGGGACGGAGGGTCGAATTACCGACGCCGAGACGGGCCGCTGGCCGCCGAGACCGGGCCAAGGTTCGACTGTCAGGCGAAGGGCGGCCCATCCACCCCGGAATCCTTCGACGGGCAGTCGAACCGGGGGCGGGGGCGGGATCCGACCCCGCGGGAAGTCGTCCGGCCGAGACGTCGCGGTCCGGTCAGCTCCCGGGCGGCTCCCATCCGCGCCGCGGCCGGCGCGCGCCCAGCCGTTCATCTCTTGTGCGATAGACAATGTAGGGTCGAGCCACGTAGGCGAGAGGCACGCTAAGCACGTGCACCAGACGCGTGAACGGCCACAGGGCGAACAGCGCGAGCGCCAGGAGCGCGTGCACCTGGAACGTGGCGGGCGCCGAGGCCATCAGGGCGGCGTCCGGGTGGAGCAGCAGGACGCCCCGTACCCACACCGCCACGTCCAGGCGGTAGTCGTGGGGCTGGCCGACCAGGCTGAGGCCAACGGTGTTGATGATGCCGAACGCGACCACCAGGCCCAGGACCAGGTAGAGGGCTTTGTCCATGGGCGTCGTGACGCGGAACACGGCCGGGGTGAGCCGGCGCCGCCGGATCAGAAGGACCAGGCCGACCACCGACGCGAGGCCGGTGACCGTGCCCCCGGCCAGGGCGACCGCGTGGTAGAGCCCCTCCGAGATGCCGAGCGAGCTCGTCACGGACTCCGGCACCAGCAGGCCCATGACATGGCCCGCGAGCACGCCCAGGATGCCGTAATGGAATAGCGGGCTCGCCCAGGACAGCTGCTCGGTCTCGTACAGCTGCGAGGAGCGCGTCGTCCAGCCGAACTTGTCGTACCGGTAGCGCCAGACGTGGCCCACGACAAAGGTCGTGATCGCGACGTACGGGAGCACGACCCAGAGAAACTCGTTCATCGCGACTGGCCCTCCGCTGCTTGTGCGAGGCACGGGTCGAGGACAGCGGGCCCATCGGGCGCCATGCCGGGCAGGCTGTACGGGTCGAGGCCGACCTGCTCTTCGGGCGGCCCCTCGGCCAGGAGCCGGTCGACGGCAGCGAGGACGGACGGGGACGGCCGGGGCATGACGGCCTCGAGGGCGGTCACGGCGTCGGCCCACGGGGAGGCGTCGTCGGCGAGCGAGCGGCCAAGGAGGCCGACCGCAGCCTGGTGGGCGATCAGGGCGTCGAGCGGCTCCGCGTCGTCGGGGAGCTCCGCTGCGAGCTCGAGCAGCGCGGGCAGGAAGTCCGCCAGCTCGCCGTCCGCGACGTGGCGCCCGCGGCGCCGGTAGAGGTCGGCGAACCGCCACAGCGCCAGCCCGCGCCGTCGCGTGTCGCCGCCGGCGAAGTACGTCAGGTGGAGCGCGTTGCGCCGCCGCAGGTCGAAGGTCGCCACGTAGTCGGCTTGGAGGTCCAGCAGGTCCGTGGCGGCGAGGTGGCGGCAGAGCCGCCGCAGCGGGGCGGACGCAGCAACGGGAACGGTGGCCGTCGCCTCGGCCAGAGCGGGGAGGTCGCGAACCAGCTCCTCGTCGGGGTAGCGCAGGAGGCGCGAGACAAGCGCGAACACCACGGCGCGGTCCGCCGCGGCGTGCCGACGGGCCATCACCGCACCTCCTGCCCGGACGCGGGCGCGTCAGCCGCGGCGGGCGGCTCGTCACCGCTCCGGCTGACCGCGCCACGGACCTCGGCGAGGTCGGCATAGCGCTCGGCCCCGGCCCGGTCCCGGGTCAGGTGGAAGCTCTCCACCGAGATCGGCGTGAGCGGGATCTCGCCGAACGGGCCGGCGCCGGTCATGCCGGGGCCGCCGCTGTAGTTGAGGCTGCACCCGGGTGCCTCGTCCAGCGCCTTGGCGGTCTCGGCGTGCGCGGCGGGGATGACATACCGGTCCTCGTACTTGGCGATCGCGAGCAACCGGTACAGCTTCTCGATCGCCTGGGGGGTGTATCCCACCGCCGCGGCAATGGACGGATCCATCGGCTCCCCCAGATTCGACCGGCGCATGTGCGCGCGCATGGCGGCCAGCACGCGGAGGCTGTGGTCCACCGGGGCCGGGTCGCCCGCGGCGAACAGCCCCGCCAGATACTCGACGGGGATCCGAAGCGCATCGATCGCGGCAAACAGGTTCGCCTTGTCCTCGCCGTCGAAACCGCTGCCAGCCACGGCGTCCACCACCGGCGACAGCGGCGGGACGTACCAGACCATCGGCATCGTCCGGTACTCCGGGTGGAGCGGGAGGGCGATTCGGTAGCGGTTGGTGAGGGCGTAGACCGGCGAGTGGCGGGCGGCCTCAAGCCAGTCCTCGGCGATGCCGGCCCGGCGCGCGGCCGCGATAACCTCGGGGTCCTCGGGATCGAGGATTAGGCTCCGCTGCGCCTCGAGCAGGTCGCGCTCATCCGGCACCGACGCGGCCTCGAGCACGCGGTCAGCGTCGTAAAGGAACAGGCCGAGGTAGCGGAGCCTTCCCACGCACGTCTCGGCGCACACCGTGGGCTGGCCGGCCTCGATCCTCGGGTAGCAGAGGGTGCACTTCTCGGCCTTGCCCGTGCGGTGGTTGAAGTACACCTTCTTGTAGGGACAGCCCGACACGCACATCCGCCAGCCGCGACAGGCGTCCTGGTCCACCAGCACGATCCCGTCCTCGGCCCGCTTGTACATCGCGCCCGAGGGGCACGAGGCCACGCACGACGGGTTGAGGCAGTGCTCGCAGATCCGGGGCAGGTAGAACATGAACGCCTGCTCGAACTCGAACCGCACCTGCTCGCCGATCTGGCGCAGGATCGGGTCTGCGTGGGCGGTCTCGGTGGCCCCGCCGAGATCGTCGTCCCAGTTGGCGGACCAGCGCACCGCCATCGGCTTGCCGGTGATCAGCGACTTGGGCCGCGCCACGGGCACGTCGGCCTGGGCGGGCGCCGAGATGAGCTGGTCGTAGTCGTACGTCCACGGCTCGTAGTAGTCCGACAGGCCGGGCAGCGTGGGGTTGCTGAACACCCGGAGCAGCCGCTTGAGGCGGCCGCCGGAGCGGACCTCGAGCTTGCCCGATCGGGTGCGAACCCAGCCGCCCTCCCACCGCTCCTGGTTCTCGTACCCGCGGGGGTAGCCGAGGCCGGGGCGCGTCTCGACGTTGTTGAACCAGGCGTACTCGACGCCGGGGCGGTTCGTCCACGTCTGCTTGCAGGTGACCGAGCAGGTGTGGCAGCCGATGCACTTGTCGAGGTTCATGACCATGCCCATCTGGGCCATGACGCGCATCAGTACGCCACCTCCTGCGACCGGCGCCGGATCACGGTCACCTCGTCGCGCTGGTTGCCGGTGGGCCCGTAGTAGTTGAAGGCATAGGACAGCTGGGCGTAGCCGCCGATCAGGTGGGTGGGCTTGATCAGGAGCCGGGTGAGCGAGTTGTGGATGCCGCCCCGACGCCCCGAGAGCTCGGCCTTCGGCGTGTCGATGGTGCGATCCTTGGCGTGGTACATGTAGACGGTCCCCGCGGGCATCCGGTGGCTGACCACGGCGCGCGCCACCACCACCCCGTTGCGGTTGTAGGCCTCGATCCAGTCGTTGTCGCGTACGCCGATCCGGGCGGCGTCCTGGGGGCTCATCCAGAGGTCCGGGCCGCCCCGGCTCAGGCTGAGCATGAACAGGTTGTCCTGGTACTCCGAGTGGATCGCCCACTTGGAGTGCGGCGTCAGGTAGCGGACGGTGACTTCCGCGCCCTCCGCCGCCCCGCCCTGCGGACCGAAGATGCGGCCCATGTTGAGCGGCGGGCGGTAGGTGGGCATTTGCTCGCCCAGCTCGGCCATCCAGTCGTGGTCGAGGAAGAAGTGCTGGCGGCCGGTCAGCGTGTGCCATGGCTTCTGGCGCTCCATGTTGATCGTGAACGGCGAGTAGCGACGGCCGCCGTGCTCGCTGCCGGACCACTCGTACGAGGTGATGACCGGCTGCGGCCGCGACTGGGTGTCCGCGAACGTGACCCGTCGCCCCGCCTGGTCGCTCGCAAGATCCGCCAGCGGCTTGCCGGTGCGCGCCTCGAGGACCTCGAGCCCGGCCGTGGCGAGCCGGCCGTTGGTGGTGCCCGAGAGCGCGAGGATCGCCTCGCAAACCTGATCCGCCCGGACGAGCGAGGGCCGACCGTCGGCCACGCCGCCCCGCACGGTGCCGAGCACGCGCCCCAGCTCCTCCACCTCGCGCGCGGGCTTGAGCACGACGCCCTTGGTGGCGGTGCCCAGTTGCTCGACCTTGGGACCGAGGGCGACCATCTTCTCGGCGACCGCGCCGTAGTCCCGCTCCACGACCGTCAGCGCGGGCATCGTCCGGCCGGGGACGGGCTCGCACTCGCCCGCACGCCAGTCGAGGACCCGGCCGCCGGGCTGCGCGGTCTCGCCCGGCGTGTCGTGCAGGAGCGGGCTCGCGACGAGATCGCGGCGCACACCCAGGTGGCGGCCAGCGAGCGAACTGAAGACGCGCGCGAGGGCGACGAACGTGTCGTGGTCGCTGCGTGCCTCCCAGGGCGGCCGGATCGCCGCGCTGAACGCGTGGACGAACGGGTGCATGTCCGTGGACGAGAGGTCCTCCTTCTCGTACCAGGTCGCGGCCGGCAGGAGCACGTCCGAGAACAGCCCGGTCGAGGTCATGCGGAAGTCCATCGACACGAGCAGGTCGAGCTTCCCCTCCGGGGCCGCGTCCCGCCAGCGCACGTCCGCCGGACGGCGGCCCTCGGGCGTCGGCTCGGCCCGCACCGCGGCGTCGGTCCCGAGCAGGTGGCG
The DNA here is from genome assembly GCA_021812735.1 of Chloroflexota bacterium. The sequence goes on from JAKAMV010000602.1 coordinate 6,165, forward strand.
AAGGAAGTACTCGTTGCCCTTGCCGGACGATCCCAGCAGGTTTGCCCGCCACACGGTGAGCACCCGCGGGAAGTTCTCGGGCGCATCCGGATCTTCCGCGGCGAACCCCAGCTCGCCGCGCCGCACGAGGTCCACCGCGTGGGCGACAGGATCTGCGCCGCGCGCCTCGGCCTCGGCGACCACGTCGAGCGGGTTGCGATCGAAGGTCGGGTAGGAGGGCAGCCAACCGAGCCGGGCCGACTGGGCCAACGTGTCCGCCAGCGCCCGGCCCCTGAAGATGCCGCGACCGAGGGGCGTCGCCAGCTCGTCGGCACCGAAGCCGTCGTAGCGCCACTGGTCGGTGGCGAGGTAC
>JAKAMV010000603.1 GCA_021812735.1 Chloroflexota bacterium
TCGCGCGCGACGCTCGCCGGACGAGCCTGCGGGCTCGCCGGGAGTCGCCTCTCCGGGCCCCGCAGGAGCGGGACCGCGTCGCGCGGGATCGCCGGCGCGAGAGGGAGTGCGGCGGCCGTACGCAACCGTACGCAAGTCGCCTTGGCGGCGCCGCCCGAGCGTGGCGGGCCCCCCGTACACAGGAGGGGGCACCATTCGACGATCAGTGAACAGCCCGGGCGCCCTGCAGTGATGCCGCCGCCGACGGCCGCCGTGACAACGCCGCGGCTGTCGGCCAGCCCTGGCGCGCGGGCCCGGCGCTGGCTCGCCGCTGGCCCGACGCGGCGGAGCTCCACCGCCCCGCAGCCCCCGACCTCGGTGGGGCGGTGGTTGCAGGAGGCGTGGCTGGAGGGGAACGGGCCGCCTCCCCGGCCCGTCGTTTACTGATCGTGGAAAGGGGCGAGGTACCTGCTCGTCAGGGGCGGCCTCGACGAGCATTCGCCGGCCCGTCGTTCACTGATCGTGGAAAGGGGCGAGGCGGGACGAGCGCAGCGGCTGGCCGGACGGCGAGGCGGGACGAGCAGCGAGGCGGGACGAGCGCAGCGGCTGGCCGGGCGGCGAGGCGGGCCGAACGGCGAGGCGGGACGAGCAGCGAGGCCGGATGGGCAGCGGCTGGCCGGACGGCGAGGCGGGACGAGCAGCGAGGCCGGATGGGCAGCGGCTGGCCTGACGGCGAGGCGGGATGGACAGCGGTATCGTCGACCCGCGAGCGAGCCGAGGTGCATGCCCCGGTTGGAAGTGCGTGCCCCGATTGACAGCGGGCTCGTGGCGCGGCAGCGTGGACGACGTGAGTGCCGAACCAACCTGGCGTCTTGGCCACCGATCGATCGTGCTGACACGCGGCGACATCACGCGGTTCCCGGCCGACGCCATCGTGAACGCCGCGAACGAACACCTGGGTGGTGGCGGCGGCGTGGATGGGGCGATCCACCGCGCTGGTGGCGCCGCGATCATGGCCGAGCTAGAGTCCCGCTACGGGCCCGACCGGCACTGCCCAACCGGCCGAGCGGTCGTGACCGGGGCGGGCCACCTCCCGGCCCGTTGGGTGATCCATGCCGTCGGCCCTCGGTGGCGCGGCGGTGGCTCAGGTGAGGCCGAGCTCCTGCGTTCCGCCTATCGAGCCGCGCTCGATCTGGCCGAGCGGCTCGGCGCGCACAGCATCGCGTTCCCCGCGATCAGCTGCGGGATCTACGGCTATCCGGTCACGGAAGCGGCTGGCATCGCCGTGGGGACGGTGGCCGAGCACCTCCGCATCGCCAGGGCGTTGACGCGCGCCACCTTCGTGCTCTTCTCCGCGGAGACGTTCGACGCGTTCGCCGCTGCGCTCGAGCGCGCTGCCCAGGCCGACTGATCGCACGGCCGGCAGATCGCACGGCCGGCTGGTCGCACGGCCGGCAGACCGCTCCGGCCCACGCGCGCCGCTCACGCGGTGCGCGTTTCCGGCACCGCTTCCCAGGCTGGGGGCGGTGTGCGCAGGGTTCGTACCGGCGAGAAGACCAGCCAGAGCACGGCGACGAGACCTCCCACGGCCCCCACCGCGATCCCCGCGCGCACCCCGAATACGGTCCCCAACGCACCGCCCACCAGCGAGCCGATCGGGAAGACGCCCCAGACGATGAACCGCATCGAGGCGTTCATGCGGCCCTGTAGCCGATCCGGCGTGATCGACTGGCGCAGACTGACCTGGTTGACGTTGTAGATCGTGCTGCCGGCGGTCCCGAAGAAGAGCGCGCCGAAGAGGAGCGGCAGCGCCGTCGCCGGTTCGGCGAGGGGCACCAGCAGGTTCGCCAACGATCCGATGAAGATCGCGGCCATCAGCGCGTTCCCGAGGCCGATCCTGACGGCCAGACGCCCGGCGAGCAGCGCGCCCGCCATCGCCCCGAGATTGGCCAGCGCGAACGCCAAGCCGATGCGCACCGCGTCGAGGCCCAGCTCACGCGTCGCGAACAGGATCAGCGTGGCGAACGAGATCGCGCTGAACAGGTTCGACGTGGCCGTCGTCGCGGCGATCGCGCGCAGGACGGCGTTGCCGAGGACCACGCCGAGCCCCTCGCGGATCTCGTGCACCATGTGCCGCCGCTCGGCGGCGGGGATCGGCGCGGGTTCCGGCTTTCGGATCACGAACAGCATGGCGGCGCTGAAGAAGAACGAGAGCGAGTCGAACAGGATCGCCTGTGCGGCGCCGAGGAGCCCCACGAGGAAACCGCCGATGCCGGGCCCGGCGAACTGCGCGGCCGAGCGCGAGAGCTCCATCTTGCCGTTCCCCTCGATCAGGTGGTCGCGTTCCACGAGCGCGGGCAGATACGACTGGTACGAGACGTCGAAGAAGACCGTGGCCGCACCTGCAACCAGCGAGACGAGATACAGGAGGGGCATCGAGAGGTGGCCGGTGATACCCGCGAACGGCACCGCCAGGAGCGTCACGGCGCGGACCAGATCTCCTGCGATCAGGATCGGTCGACGGCGGGTCCGGTCGACCCACACGCCTGCCGGTAGGCTGATCAGCAAGAACGGCAGCATCTGCAGTGCCGAGAGGATCCCCATTTCCGCCGGGGTCGCCCGCAGGGCCACCGCAGCCGCGAGCGGCAGCGCAAGCTGCGTGACCTGAGAGCCAAACTCGCTGACGGTCTCGCCGATCCAGAGCTTCATGAAGTCGCGGTGGCGCCAGAGCGATGGCGCTTCCGCCGGCGCCGAAAGACCCGCCTCGACGACCGGCCCGGCGGTGGCGCCCATCGTCCCTTCGGCGAGAGGCGCAAGCAAACCGGCGACTCCGGTGAATGGGGGCGGATCGAGCGGGTCGACGATTGGCCCTGCCGGCCCTGTGGCCTCGCGGGCGCCGGTCGGGTCGGGTGAGGTAGGGGGAAGCGACGGTCGCGATGCCATCGATCGTCCAGTCTATCGGCGCCGCCGCGCCCGGTCGGCTTCCGCTACGCTCCGCACCGCGGTCCGTGTGCTCGGTGTGGTGGCAGGAGGAAACGATGGGATTGCTCGACGGCAGGCGTGCGCTGGTCTTCGGCGTCGCGAACGATCATTCGATCGCCTGGGGCATCGCCAAGGCCCTCCACGCCCAGGGTGCGACGGTCGGGCTCAGCTCGGTCGAGTCGCTCATCGAGCGCCGGGTGCGGCCGCTGGCGGAGCAGCTCGGGATCACCTTCGTCGAGCCGTGCGACGCCTCCGACGACGTCCAGATCGCCCGCGTGTTCGAGCGCTGGCGGGAGCGCTACGGCGAGCTCGACGTGCTCGTCCATGCGCTCGCCTTCGCCAACCGCGAGGACCTGGATGGGGCGTTCGTCGACACGAGCCGCGCGGGGTTTCGCACGGCGCTCGAGGTAAGTGCGTACTCGTTGACGGCGCTGACGCGTGCGGCGCTGCCGCTGCTGCGGCCGGGCGCCAGCATCATCACGCTCACGTACCTGGGGGCCGAACGGGCCGTGCCGCACTACAACGTGATGGGCGTGGCCAAGGCCGCGCTGGAGGCGAGTGTGCGGTACCTGGCCGCGGATCTTGGCCCGCGCGGTATCCGCGTGAACGCGATCAGCGCCGGTCCGATCCGGACGTTGGCGGCGAGCGGCATCGCTGGGTTCCGCGACCTGTACGCGCGCTTCCGCGACATCGCCCCGCTGCGCCGGAACATCACGCTCGAAGACGTCGGCGGCACCGCCGTCTGGTTGGCGAGCGATCTCTCCGCTGCCGTGACGGGGGAGATCGTCTACGTCGACGGCGGTTTCTCGATCCTCGGCATCGGCCTCGGCGAGTAGGGCCGCCCGATCCCGATGGTGGATGGCGCCCGTGGGCGCCGTTCGTGGGCGCCAGACTCGCTTCTGGCCGCCACGCGCTGACGAGCGGGGCGCCGGAGGGACGCGAAAACGCCCGGAGGAACCGCTGGACCGGGCACCACGCCGCCGACCGAAACCGGCAGCCTATGCAGCCGAACCTGGGAGCGAATCGCGGTGCGCCTGGCGAGCCAGCCGCCCTGTCGCCGTTCCCCGATCCCGAACGCCGGTCCGGCGGTTGTCCGTCGATCCTGCGCTGCGGGTCCGTGGCCCCTCCGGGCTGCCGCGAATCTAGCCACAGGGCGACGGGGCCGTCAACGGCGCTTCTCCACCACTTCTGCCGCCGCAGGAACGTTGTACAGGCTCCGTCCACAGCGCTTGTCCACAACTGTGGAGAACTCGGGACGCGGCCACAGGGGTCTCCAACGGCCACGGCGGTCTCCAACGGCCACGGGGTCGCCAGTGGCAGCAGCGCCGCGCACCGCGCCGGGCGCGGTTCCCGGCCCTGCTGGTGACCGGGCGAGCTGCCCGCCATGGCGGCCGCGGGTGCCAGCCGCGGGCGGTCGCCGAGCGCGAGCCGCGCCGCAACCCAGGGCATGTGCCGCCAGCGTTACCATCGGCCCCATGCTGTTCGACTACACGACCGTCTCCGCCACCTCGGTCGCCGCGGACGCCGACGCCGGCCTGGCCGCAGCCGACGCCCTCGTCGAGCGCGCGGCGCGCCACCGACCACCCGCCTTCGACGCGACGCTGCTCGCCCTGGACCAGGCGCTCGACCGCGTCCAGGTGGCGTACGGGCGGAGCGCGTTCATGGCTCGGGTCCACCCTGACGCAGCGGTGCGCGATGCTGGACAGGCCGCCGAGGAGCGCCTGGCCAAGTGGCGGGTGGCGCTCCCGTTCCGCGAGGATCTGTATCGGGCCGTGCGCGCATACGCGTCGACCGCGGAGGCGCGCTCCCTTGTGGGCGAGCGGCGGCGGCTCCTCGACCACTGGCTGCGCGATTTTCGGCGCGCCGGACAGGAGCTCTCGCCGGATGCCCGGGCCGAACTGGAGCGCCTGCGCGCGCGACTCGTCGAGCTCGAGGTCGCGTTTCAGCGCAACGTCGATGAGTTCCGGGACGGGCTGGAGGTGACGCGCGACGAGTTGGCCGGCCTGCCCGAGTCGTACGTTGCGGGGCTGCCGGCCGGCTCGCGGCCGGGCACCTACGAGGTGAGCCTGGACTACCCGAGCGTCTTCCCGTTCCTCGATCAGGCCGAGCGCCGGGACCTCCGCCGGCAGCTCGAGTTCAAGCTCTTCAACCGCGCCGCCGCGATCAACCGTCCGATCATCGAGGAGGCGCTGCGGATCCGCAGACGGATCGCCGAGTTGTTCGGGCTGCCGTCTTGGGCACACTACGCGCTGCAGGTCAAGATGGCGGGCGACCCGGCAGCGGTCCGTCGCTTCTACGACGAGTTGATCCCGCCGCTGCAGTCGAAGGCGCGCGGCGAGCTCGCGCACCTGGGCCGGTTGCTCGAAGCCGACACGGGCGACGGAGAGCTCCACTCGTGGGACTGGCGCTACTACGAGAACCAGGTGCGGCGCCGGGAGTTCGGACTCGACCAGAACCGGATCGCCGAATACTTCCCGCTGGGCCAGGTGATCGATGGGATGCTCGGCCTGACCGGGGAGGTCTTCGGGCTCACCTATCGCCGCCTCCGGGACGCCCGGGCCTGGCACCCCGACGTGTTACTGTACGAGATCCGCGACCGGGCGACGGACACCCCGCTCGCATACTTCTATGCCGACCTCTTTCCACGTGAGGGCAAGTTCGGGCATGCCGCCGTCTTCCCGCTGGTGGCGGGCCACCAGCGGGAAGACGGCACGTACGTGAGGCCGGTCTCGGCGGTGGTGGCGAACTTCACGCAGCCCGCGGCGGGCCAGCCCTCGCTGCTGCGCCATGACGAGGTCGTGACGCTCTTCCACGAGTTCGGCCACATCCTGCACCAGTCGCTGACGCGCGCCGAGTTCGTGCGCTTCTCGGGCACCGAAACCGAGCCCGACTTCGTCGAGGCGCCGAGCCAGATCATGGAGCACTGGGCGTGGGATCCGAGCGTGCTCCGCCGGTTCGCCGTCCACTTCCGCAGCCGCGAACCGATCCCCGAGGACCTCGTCGCCCAGCTCGTCCGCGCGCGCGATCTGAACGTGGGCGTGCGCATGCTCCGGCAGGTCTCGCTAGGGCTCCTCGACATGGGCCTGCACGACGAGGCGCAGGAACGGGACCTCGACGAGATCAACCGGCGGTCCTGGTCGGTGATCGGCTTGCCCTTCCACGAGGGAACCTTCTATCCGGGCGGGTTCGCGCACCTCTTCGGCGGCTACGATGCCGGCTACTACGGCTATCTCTGGTCGAAGGTCTACGGCGACGACATGTTCGGCCGCTTCCGCGCCGAGGGCGTCACGAGCCCCGAGGTCGGCGCGGCGTACCGGCGAGAGATCCTGGAGTCGGGCGGCTCCCGGGATGCGGCGGAGATGCTGCGGGCGTTCCTGGGCCGCGAGCCGTCGAACGAGACGTTCCTCGAGATGCTCGGGATCCGGACGACGACGCACGCGGGCGCCGGGGTCGAGGGCGGCGACGCGGCGCCCTCGGAGGCGGCCGACGCGGAAATCGGCGCGCCCGGCGGCCCCGATCTGGTCGGCCGGGGAACGGCCGCCTCCTGAC
>JAKAMV010000604.1 GCA_021812735.1 Chloroflexota bacterium
CGTGCTCGGGCTGACCGGCACGCCCCGGCCGGTGCCGCCGCTCGCCGGCGCGCGTGGACCGTCAGCCGATGCGTACGAGGCCGTGCGGCGTCGCGTGCGACCGGACCGCCCGAGTTGGCACGCCGCGCACGTCACGCGGCAGGTCCTCGCCGGATCCGGCGCGGCGGCCCGGCACGCGCTGCTGGCGGGCGTGGCGGCGGGGCTCGAGGAGCAGGGCTACGCGCTCCTCGATGCGCCCGGCCCGCCGGTGGTACCGACCTGGCGCGAGCTGCGCCGGCTCGGGCATCCGCAGGGTCCCGCCCTCGTCGGTCTCTACGCGGCCGACGCCGGACCGCGTGCCCTGGCGCAACTCCGGATCGCGGACGTTGCCGCCGACGGCTCGGGGGTCCGGCTCGGCGCGCGTACGCTCCCGGTTCCTCGTGGCGCGCGACCGTTCGTGCACGCGCAGCCTCTCCTGCGCCTCGCGGTGGGGCGCGACCCGGGGGACGTCTTCTTCGCCGATGCGTCGTACGGGCTGACCGCCGCGCAGGTCCGCGAGCAGCTGTCGGCCACCCTGGCCGCGGTCGGCGCGCGCCTCCAACCGGGCGACATCGGCGAACGCATCGCCCCGAGCCAGGCGTGGCTCTGGGCGCGCGGACTCTCCGTGCAGCGCACGCCCCGCGCGGCGGCCCTCGCGGATGCCCGGGCCGAGGCCGAGGCCGCCGCCCGCGGCCCGTCGATTCGCGACCCGCGCTGCCGGCACGGCCTGCGTCCCGCGGTGGTCGTGGGGCGCGACACCCTGTCGCACTCGCGGCTGCTGTGCCGCGCCCGCGACCCCGAGGAGACCCGACCGCTCTGGCGCGGGTATGCCATCCGCCAGCTTGAGGAGCGTGGCCGCGTGCGCACCTGGCGGGTAAGCCAGGACGGCGCAGATGCCGGCTGGCTCTGGTCGGTCGAGACGCCGCTCGGGAGGGCCTGGCTGGAGAAGGGTGGCGGCCACATGCCCGGGCTCGACGAGGTCGTGGCGGCCATCGACGCGCTGCAGCACGAGCGGACCCGCCGGGCCGCGCCCGGGCCAGTGGCGCGCGGAGGCCAGACGGACGGATCCGCGGGGTGACGAGCGTGTCGGCCGGCGCACGTGGCGCGGCGGACGATTCGCTCCGGGGTGGACGCGGCGGTGTGCACGGCGGTGTTGCGTCGCGGCTGGCCGGACCGGCTGCGCCAGTCCGCCGTCTCTCCCGAGCCCGGGGGCGCCGTGAGCCGGGGAGTGAATGCGCCGCCCGCAGACCCCGACGTCGTGCCGCGCAAGCTGACACAGGCTGCGCCGACGATGCTCGTCGGCCATCGGGGCGAACGCGCCCGGGCCCGCCCGGGCGAGCCCGGGCGCGGCTGCTGGCCCCGGCTGCCGGGGAACCGCGGGCTCCGCCAGGTACGGCGTGCCGTGCCAGCCCGGCCGCTGAGGGACGGGAGTGCGCAGCGGGACCCGGACAGAGGTTCCGGGGGCAGCGGGACTTCCGAGCGTTGGAGATTGGGACGTCTGGACGTCAGGGTTGTCTTGATGGGTCCACAGGCTGTTGTCGGCAAGGGTGGGGGGATCGGAGGCTGGGCATGACCCGCCGGGTGCGTCGCTTCGTCGCATGGGGGCTCGTGGTCGCGCTGGCGAGTGCTGGATGGATGACGCAGGCACGGGCCTCGGCGGCGTCGCCGGGGCCACGCGTGCCCCGCGACTCCCCGGTCGTGGCCGGCCTCGGCACCCGGGTGGATCTCTCGGCCCTGCTGCGTGGGGGCGGGGCGGGTCGGCCCGTCGTGCTGCACGGGCGGCAGCTGGACGCGATCGAGGCGTCACCGACGGGCACCGGGGTGGTCTCCGGCCGGGTCGCCGTCGCGACCCCGTCGGGACCGGCCTCCGCGTCCCTGCGGGAGGCGACCGCCACTTCGAACAACTGGTCCGGCTACGAGGTGGAGGGCGGTCCCTTCACGGCCGCCAGCGGATCGTTCACCGTGCCGGGCATCGTGGCCACGGCGACGCAGACGGTGACCTCGGAATGGGTGGGGATCGACGGCGTGCTGCCCAGCACGACGCTGATCCAGGCCGGCGTCACGGAAACCTACGATCCGGCCACCAATCTCGTGCACACCCAGGCGTGGTGGGAGATCCTGCCCGACGATCCCGTCGCCATTCTGATCAGCTGGAATCAGGTCTCGGTCCATCCCGGCGACAGCGTGTCGGTGGCAATCGCGCAGGTGAGCGGCGCGCTGTGGAGCATCGGCCTCGTCGACGACACGACCGGGCAGACCTTCGTCACCGAGCAGTCCTACAGCGGCGCGCGCGCCACCGCGGAGTGGATCGTCGAGGCCCCCACGGACGCGGCCACCGGCACGGTGGATACCCTCGGCGACTTCACCCCGCCCGTGACGTTCAGCAATGCACGGGTCACCGGTCCGCAGACGAGCCTCGATCCCGTGACCATGCTGCAGGGCGGGGCCGCGGTCGCGGTGCCGTCGGCGCTGGTGTCCGGCGGCTTCACCGTGTCCTACACGGGCACCCCCTCGCTCGCTCCGACGCCGACCCCCACGGCCAGCGCGCCGCCCGCCCTGCAGGTCTTCACGATCAGCGCGGGACAGCGGTTCAGCCTCACGATCAGCGGCGGCAGCCCGGGGCTGGCAGCCCAGTGGCAGCAGTCCGCCGACCAGGTCAGCTGGACGCCGCTGGCGAACCTGACGCTCGACGCCTCTGGTGCCGCGACCTACACCTTCACCCCGACGCAGTCCGCCTACTACCGCGTCTACTACCCGACCCTCGGGCAGTACGCCGGCGGGCTTCTCGAGGTCATCGTGGCACCGGCGGTTGCGCCGACGCCGACGCCGCTGGCGACCCCCAGCGCGTCCCCGACCCCCGCGCCTGCCGCGCCCACCATCTTCACCGTGACCGCCGGCCAGTCGGTCACGCTCGACCAGTCGGGCCCGCCGAACACGGCGTTCACCCTGCAGCGCTCGCCCGACGAGGCGACCTGGAGCACCCTGGCGCAGCTGACCACCGACGCGAGCGGGACCGCGAGCTACACGTTCGTGCCCACCGCGACGGCGTTCTATCGCTCGCTCTTCGCGGATGGGCCGACGCCGGCCGGCCTCGGGATCGTCCTGCCCGCCGTCTCGCCCGCCCTGGTCCTGCGTGGCCCGTCGGTCATCACCTGGGGCGGTGCGGCGACCCTCACCGTGGCCGTCGCGCCCGGCGTCGCGCGCCAGGTGCAGCTGCTCGCGACGCGGGATGACATCACCTGGTCGTCCATCGCCTCGCTCACGACCGGCACCTCCGGCACGGCCAGCTTCGTCTACCGGCCGGCCACCAACCTCTACTACCGGGCGGTGTTCGCCGGGGCGCCCGACCTCGCGGCCGCGTCGAGCGACGCGGTGCGCACCGTGGTGCGCCAGCTCGCGCTGCCCCGCCTCATCGACGGTGGCCGCCTGGCGACGGTCAGCCGCGGCACCAGCGTGACGTTCGCCACCGTGCTGCGCCCGGACCGCCCGGAGCTGCCCGACCCGGTGGCGACGTTCCGCGTCTACCGCTGGACCGGTTCGGCCTGGACGCTGTACCGCTCGGTCGTGGCGGCCGCCGACGCCACGGGCGTGGCCACCCTGCGCTGGACGTTCGCCTCCGCCGGCAGCTGGTTCGTCACCTCGATGGCCAACCCCACCTCGGACAACGCCAACAGCACCTGGAGCGCGCCGCTGCGCTACGACGTGCGGTGAGCCCGGGCGAGCGTGCGGCGAGCGACGCCCTCATGTCCTCGGCCCGCGCCCCGGGTAGGCGCCCACGGACTTACCCCCGCTCACGCGCGCCGACGACCTCCCGGTGTGGGTCGAGCTCGAACGAGTGGCCGGGAGCCGTTCCGGCCGCTGGGCATGCTTGTGGTCGCCGACGACGAGCCGCGTGGCGCCGGAGCACTGACGCCCTGCGTGCGGGGCGGTGGCGCCTTCGTCGCGGTTGACCCAGACGACCGGCCGGTCGCCTGATCCGTGCCCGGGAACGGCGGTGCGGCCTCGATGCGCGGCCCCATTCCTGCATGCTGCGCTCCCTGCCAGAGTCCGTGCGACGACCCAGTGGCGTGTGGCCCCCTGCCCCGGCTCCAGAACGAGCTTGACGGGCAGATCGTGCGAAACGCCGGGCGGATCGTGCGAAACCTGCGGCAGAAACGTGCGACCGCTGCAGGCAGATTCATGCGATTTCACAGTCGGCTGTGAGAAGAGCCACGCCTGGCTCGGGGCGATGCGTTCGCCGATGTCGCGGCGCGCGGACTCTCCGTGCAGCGCACGCCCCGCGCGGCGGCCCTCGCGGATGCCCGGGCCGAGGCCGAGGCCGTCTCCCGCGGCCCGTCGATTCGCGACCCGCGCTGCCGGCACGGCCTGCGTCGCGCGGTGGTCGTGGGGCGCGACACCCTGTCGCACTGGCTGGAGAAGGGCGGCGGCCATATGCCCGGGCTCGACGAGGTCGTGGCGGCCATCGACGCGCTGCAGCACGAGCGGACCCGCCGGGCCGCGCCCGGGCCAGTGACGCGCAGGGGCCAGACGGACGGCTCCGCGGGGTGACGAGCGTGTCGGCCGGCGCACGTGGCGCGGCGGACGATTGGTGATCGGGCCGGGGAAGCATTGCAAAGTGCTAGGACTCGACTGATTGTAGTGTTTGGGCCCGACCGATTGCAGCGTGTGGGGCCGACGACCTGTAGCGTTTGACTCCGACCAGATGTAGCCTATGATCACGTGTGCGCCGTTAGGAGGGTGGTGTGGACTATCTGCGGCGGGTGGTCGAGAACGAGCTTGACGAGCTCCGTGACCTACCTGCCATCGCGATCGAGGGAGCGAAAGGCGTCGGGAAGACCGCGACTGCGACCACGCGGGCACGCACCGGGTATGCCCTCGACCAGCCCGGCCAGCTCGAGATCGTCCGTGCGGATCCCACCCGACTCACCAGGGGCGAGCGACCGATCCTCATCGACGAGTGGCAGCGCTACAAGGAGAGCTGGGACATCGTTCGCCGTGCCGTCGATGCCGATCACTCTGGTAGCCAGTTCGTGCTCACCGGCTCCGCTCGGCCTCGCGAACAACCGGCGCACAGTGGCGCAGGCCGGATCGTGACCGTGCGCATGCGTCCTATGACCCTCGCCGAACGAGGTGTCGGCGTGCCCACGGTGAGCATGGCCGCCCTGCTCAGCGGCGATCGTCCGAAGATCGAAGGCGAGACGTCGCTCACGCTCGACGACTACGTCGAGGAGATCCTCAACTCGGGGTTCCCGGGACTGCGTGATCTCAAGGGGCGAGCCCTGCGGGCCAGCCTGGACGGATACATCGACCGGATCGTCGAGAAGGAGTTTCCGCTCCTGGGCTTCGTGGTCCGCAACGAGGCGGCCCTGCGTCGCTGGCTGACGGCCTATGCGGCAGCGACCGCCACGACGGCATCGGGCGAAACGATCCGTGCCGCCGCGACAGGTAGCGAGGGAACGAAGCCGGCGCGGACGACGACTGCGCCGTACAGCGACGCGCTTGAGGGTCTTTGGGTCGTGGACCCGCTACTCGCGTGGTTCCCCTCGACGGGCCAGTTCAACCGCATCGTGGGACCTCCGAAGCATCACCTCGTCGACCCCGCGCTCGCTGCGCGTCTGCTCCACGCCGACCACGACGCACTCGTGTCAGGGCAACCGATCGGGCCGAACATCCGCCGATCCGGGACGCTGCTCGGGAGCCTCTTCGAGTCCCTCGCGTGCCTGTCCGTCCGCGTGTTCGCCGAGGCCGCGGAGGGCCGCGTGTGGCACTACCGAACGAAAGGAGGCGAGCGGGAAGTCGACTTCATTGTGGAAGCGTCGGATCGTCGCGTCCTCGCCATCGAGGTGAAGCTCAGCGCGGTGGTCACGCGAGATGACACAAGGCACGTCCGCTGGCTCCGCGAGCAGCTCGGCGATCGGTTCGCGGACGGCATGGTGGTCTCCACGGGGTCCGCGGCATACCGAGACGCGGATGGGATCGCGATCGTACCCCTTGCATTGCTCGGGGCCTGACGTCCCTCGCGTCGCGGACTCGCCTCGGTGCTGTTCTCGTGATCCGCCCGTCCGCTTCCCACTCGCACGGAGCGAATATGCGGCGACTCGACGTCTCGAGCCAGTCAGGGCTGACGAACCGAGTTGCCTGGAGTGGCAACCAACAAGGGGCCCCGTGGCATAGCCGTGCCGCCCCTGCGATTGGTTGCGTTTCGTTCACAGATGCACGCGGGCCGCGGGCCCGATCGCGTCGGGGAGGAAATGAGGCCGCTGCGCGGCTATTTCCGAGGCAGGCTCTTACCCCCGCCCGCGCGCGCCGACGACTTCCCGGTGTTGGTCGAGATCGAACGAGCGGCCGGGCAGCTGTTCCGGCCGCTGGGTGGGAATGATGGCCTGATTTGGCCCCACCGTGATGCTTGGATCTGGCCCCACCCCCGACCAGCGCCGATACCGTTACCCGGCGCCTCCCCGCGCGCG
>JAKAMV010000605.1 GCA_021812735.1 Chloroflexota bacterium
CTGGGCTACCCACTGCCGCCGTCGGTGTTCGGGGGCGGGTTCCTGTACTCGCTGGGCGAGAAGACCGTCGCCGTCGGCCTGATCCTGGGCCTCGACTGGAAGTACGGCGACCTCAACCCTCAGCGCGAGTTCGAGACCTTCCGGGCCCACCCGTACATCAGCCGGCTCCTCAACGGCGGCGTGACCGTGGCCACCGGGGCCAAGACGATCCCGGAGGGCGGCCTCGCGTCCATCGGCGCGCTGTCGGCGCCGGGCGGCATGGTCGTCGGCGACGGCGCGGGCTTCGTCAACATGGAGAAGATCAAGGGCATCCACTACGCGATCCGGTCGGGCATGTGCGCGGCCGAGACCGCGGTGGACGCGCTGGGCCAGAACGGGACGGTGGGCTCGCTCGACGGGTATCGCGCCAAGCTCGAGGCTGTGGGCGTGCTCGCCGACATGCGCCACGCTCGGAACTACCGCCAGGTGTTCGCGAAGGGCGGGCTCCTCCTCGGCACGCCGCTGTCACTGGTGTCGTCGGCGATCCCCAAGCAGCTCGGCCACCACCGAGACGGAGCGGCGACCAAGAAGGGGGCCCGCCTCAACCGTCCGGACCCGGGCCGCATGGACGGCGCCACGTTCGTCGCCCTGACTGGCACGCTCCACCGCGAGGACGAGCCGTCCCACATCACCATCAAGGACCCGGCGCAGTGCGTCTCCTGCGAGGCCGACTACGCGAACGCCTGCACGCACTTCTGCCCGGGCCAGGTCTACCGCTGGGACGGCGACAAGATCGTCCTGTCGCCCTCGAACTGCCTCCACTGCATGAGCTGCACGGTCAAGTGCCCAACGCTCAACATCGACTGGGTGCCGCCGGAGGGCGGCGAGGGGCCGCACTACAAGCAGCTCTGAGGCAGCTCTGGGCGAAGCGAGGGCCCGGGCGCCCGGGCCCTCGACGATGGCCACGCGCGCCGCCGCCTGACGACGACCTCCGCCACCCACGGGAGGCCGCCGGCCCTACCGCGTCGCTTTGACCCCAAGCCACGCCATGACGTTGCGGGTGAAGCGGTCGAATGACGCATGAGTCACGCCAACCGAGTAGTGGCCGTCGAGGACGGCCCCGAAGATGAAGGTGCCGGCGTCGAACACTCGCCCGCCCGCGGGGGACGTGCGCACGGTCATGGTCCCGGTCAGGGTCGTGCCGGTCGTGAGATACGGCGCTGTCCCGGTCGAGATGGCGACCCCACCGGCCGCCGTCGACGCGTTGTCCGCTTCGCCCAACAGCAGACCCGACAGCCTGGTGCCCCTGCGCCAGCCGGTCCCGTAGAGGGCCCATGTGGGCGCGGCGGCGGTGATGACGGCATCGTGGCGTGTATGGCCACCGTCGACGATGCCCGAGTACATCGAGCCGAACAGGCTCGTTTCCGGCCGATCGACGACGGACGACCGCCACAGGCACGTGGCCAGGGCCGGCGTGGCGGCCGCCAGCGGGTCGGCTGCGCAGTTCTTGTACGACAGGACGTCCCACGGGCGGGCATTGCCGTGGGGGCCCGCGACGAGCCTCGTCTGCCAGTAGAACGAGTTGGCGCCCAGGACGGCCACGTTCATGTCGCCGACTGCATTCACGTGCTGGTCCACCCAGTTGAACAACGAGGCCGGCACGTACTCCGTGTGCTGGGGCAGCACCAGCACACGCGGGGCGGCGGCCGGCGGGCGCATGGAGAGGTCGTAGTCGGTGGTGTACGCGAGGGGGTAGCCGTGCGACTGGAGCCACACGAGGATCCGGCGGTCGTAGGCGGGGAACATCCCGAAACCGCCGTCCTGCCGATAGGGGCGGTCGAACGAGACCTGGTACGCGCGCAGTTTCGTGTAGAAGCTCGCCCCGCCCCAGTCGTTGTACGCCTCGTAGTCCATCACGGGGAGCACGAAGAGCGCGGCCGAGCGGGACGCCACCGGCGTCCGGACCACGAACACCGTGCCGCTCGAGCGCCCGATCGAGTCGACGGCATCGACCGTGTAGACGCCGGGCCGCCAGCCAGTGGTCGGGATCGAGATCGTCGCCGGCCAATTGGCGCGGACTGTGTGCATCACGGCGTCGATGGTTCGGCGAGCGCGGTAGTCGTGCCCGGCGATGCCGGATCGCCGGTACACGATCGCCGGCGACGCACCTTCGCGGGTGACGGAGATCGCGTAGGACCTCGCATTGGTCGAGGTGTGCAGCACGAGCTTCTGGCCCGGTAGGACAGACGGCTGATCGGGGTACACCTGGATCCGTCCGTCGTCGGGTGACAGGTACGTGAACGAGGGGTCGAGCCCCTCATCCCCGTCATCGCCGATGTCGCCTTCCACGGGCGGCTGCGAAGCAAGCCCTGAGGGCTGTGGAACGACGGGGAGCTGCGACGAGGGCGCGTCCAAGGTGGCCGTCGGTGCCTCCGAGGCGGCCGATGCCTCTGGCGCCGGGAACTGCCACGAGGGCGCCTGAGCCCCGCCCGGCGAGGACAGCGCGACGACGATCGCGAGCGCGGCGGCGGCGATCGATCCTCCGGCCCATCTGCGCCACGGCGCGGGTACGCCGTCGTCCTGGGGCTGGGTCATCTCGGGCGCTGAATCGAGCGGCGCGCCAGGCGGCATGCCATGGGGCGCGGGGCAGGCGGGCTCGTAGCTCAGGGTCGGTTCCCCCATCCAGTCGGTGTGCGCTGGGCCACCGGCGTGCCACCCGAACGATCGCGTGTTGACCCGCCGCCCCGCAATAGTCCATTTGGACGTGACTTGGCGTCCTCGTGCCGGAATAGCTTCGCTTCGACAGCCTGCCGGCAACACCACGGCTTGTGTCTCGTCCGGTGCGGATACACGAGATGTATCCACACGCATACGGCCTCAAGCCTCAACCGGAGCGAGGGGGGTGTCTTCCCGGAAGTTGGTTCCCCTGCGAGGCCCTAAGCCGCGCCCATCAGCCTTCGGCACCGCGCAGACCGCGCGGACACCGCCTTGACGAGACGGCCAGGGAGCCGGCTGCCGAGCGACGAGAGGCCCTCGTCCGAGGCGGCGTCCGACATGGCGTCGGGGGCCCGCCGGAGCAGGTCGACGACCCGGTCGTGCAGGCGGGCCGGGTCGACCGAGAGACTGGACGCGGTGGCCCGCCACGGGTCCCGGTGGGCGAAGAGCCGGTGCCCGTCGTCGAGCTTCATGGCGATCGGGATGTCGTGCTCCCGCCAGTAGGCGAGCGACGAGGTGATGTCGTAGAGGGGCGCGAGGCGCGCGTTCGGGCCCGACAGCAGCAGGGAGTAGTTCTTGGCGTGCGCGTCGCTCCCCCCGACGGCCCAGTTCCAGGCGAGGGCGTCCGCGAACCGCCAGACCGCATCCTCCGCCACGTCTGCGGGCATGACCGCCCGAAGCAGCGAGGCGATGCGCCCGATGCCCGGGCCCCCGTCGGCCTCGTACTTCTTGTCGGGGGCCACGCCGAGCGCCTGGCACACGTCCTCCTGGTGGACGCGCAGCCAGCCCTCCCCGGCGCGCCGGCGGTCGTACCGCGTGACGACGATGGCGCGCTCCCCGCCGAACACCGCCACCCTCGAGTCGGCGGCGACGAGGCCCGCCCGGCGGGCCCCGGCGAGGCAGAGGTGCTCGTTGACCTCCTGGTCGTACAGGCGCTGGTCGCCGAGGCTCTCGATCGGCGGCTTGAGAATGTGCGTCGTCGGGATGCGGCCTGTGGGGACGCCCCACCGCCCGTCCTCGAACAGCAGCGCCGTCTTCCGCTGCGCCCCGGCCAGGCTGAACTGGCCGGCGGTCCCGTGCCGCCGCGACGCGTCGTCGCCGAGCCACGCGGT
This sequence comes from Chloroflexota bacterium, assembly GCA_021812735.1. The sequence goes on from JAKAMV010000605.1 coordinate 3,807, forward strand.
GGCGTCCGTCCTGAGGATCCGGAGGCGGGCCCCGACCTCATCCTCGGACAGCCAGGCCACCGACCCCGGGTCCGACTCGAGGGCCGCGAGCCTGCCAGGGCGCGCGAACTGCACGGCGCCGGCGCAGTCCTCCCCGACGGGCGTGCCCAGCAGCGCGAAGGCTTCCGTCGTGGTCAGGCCGAACTCGCGCGCCCAGCGCTGCACCACCTGCTGGTTGTCGGGGAGCAGCCCCGAGATCCACGGCCGGACGGCGCTCTCGGAGTGCTCCCGCTCGACGAGCGGCATCGACACCGAGAGGGGCGTGGCGTCCCGCCGGGAGCGGTAGCCGTCGTCGTACGTCAGGCGCAGGCGGCCAGCCGCGAGCCGCGTGAGCGCGCCGGCGCGCACGCCGTTCATGAGGACCGCCAGCTCGCTCACCCTCGGTGCTCCTCGATGATCGCGTCGAGGTCGACGGCCCCGGCGGGCGCGGCGCCCCCCGGGGCCGCGCGCCGGGTCAGCTCGAGGTCGAGTCCGACCTCCGCGAGGAGGCGCAGCACGTCCTCGAGGCTCGCTCCGCCGCCGCCTCCGCGCTCGAACTGGGCCACCCAGCGGCGAGACATGCCGAGCCGCTCGGCCAGGTCCGCCTGCGTCAGCCCCATCTCGCGCCTGCGCGCCCTGGCGGTCGCGCTGATGTTCGAGATCGTCGTCATGGGAGGTTTTCCACTCATTCCACATTGCGCAGAAAAGTGCGCATTGCGCAGTGTGCAGAAAAGAGCTCATGCCGTCAAGACCCAGCGATTGGGCAGCTCACGGCAGGTCCGAGGACGCGGCAGGGACGGTCGAGCGCCCGGGGCCGGGTCTCCTTGCTCACGCAAGAGCCCCCACAGTCCGAGAACCCCGCCTGCCCGCCCTATCGGGCAATTGGTGGCCGCAACGCGTTTGCCCCAACAGGTGGCCATTCCGGCCAAATTCAGGGGCAATCGGGCGGCCGGCCCGGTTGCCAGAGGAGTCTGCCGGTCGGAGAGGTGCGGTAGGCGCAAGTCCCTGCCGCGACTCCGGGTTCCAAGGCCTGCCGACTGTCGCCCGCGCCATTCGGGATGGGTTCCTGACCGGCCGCGATCGCGCGGAATCATGGCGAGGACTTGCGTCACAAGTGCTCGAACGCGGGGTCCCCGTGCGGCGGCAGGACTCCAGCAGCCCTTTGCGTCACGGTTCCAATGCCGGCAGGGACTTGAGGCACGACTGGTGTTGGCGGGGGTGCTGCCGGATCCCTCGGGACGTCCAGGAGGCTGGCTGCAGGGGCGCTGACGCAAGGCGCTGCCGCCGTTCCGCCTGGCGAGCGTACCGATGGCGGCCTTGAGGGCCGGCCGGGGCGTGACGCAAGTCCTTGCCGTGCCAGCCTCTCGCGGTCTGTGGGAGAGGTCCTCTACCAGCGCGAGCCCCCGCGAGGTCAGGGTTTGCGAGCGGCGGTGCCGGGCGGCGGCGGGAGGACGGCCGGCAGACCCACGAGCCCCTTCACGCTCCTGATGCCCGTCAGCACCCGCCGGCGGGCCGTCTCGAACGTGACGCCCTGCAGGACTCGCCCGTCGCCCATGAGGTCTCGCGTGGTCTTGGCCGCCATCGCCCGCCGTGCGACCTGGTCGAGCTGCGCGGGATCGAGCACGAACTTGGTCTTCCCCTCCTTCGCCTCGTCGGCGCAGAGGAGGTTGAAGGCGGTCTTGACCTCGCCGATCTTGAGGGCGCGATAGGTCTCGGCGATGAACCCGATGTCGTACAGGTCGTTCACCGGGGGCAGCGGCATGGCGTTCCCGTCCTTGTCGGTGACCTTGAACACCCGGACGGCCTTCTCGGCTGCGATCGCCTCGCGCGACATGGTCGGGAACTGGAACCGCCTGCCCGTGAGCGGATCGCCGTAGTCGAGGTCGCGGATCAGGTGGTGGAGGGTCGGCGGGATGTTGCGCTTGCTGATCTGGATCTCGATCGTGCCCTCGTCGCCCGACCGGGGGTCCGTGAAGGCGATGTTGCGGATCTTCTGCGCCTTCAGGCCGGGACGGACGATGTCGGCGTTGCGCGCGTTCCACGCGTCGAGGGCGTTGAGCAGCGCCGCGGCGTCCGCGTCCGTGATGGCGACCTGCGACCTCACGTCGAAGTCCAGGTCGCGACGCGTCGCCCGGCCGCTGTCGTAGCCGAGCAGGAGGGCGGCGCCGCCCTTGAGAACCAGCACCGTCCGCAGCTTCGCCAGCCTCGGGTCGGTGGCGATCGCGTGGAGGGCGGCGGACCCGAAGTCGGTGTTCGTGGCCGGGTGGTTGGGCGCGGCCCTCATGCGCGGACCCCCCACTTCTGCGACACGTCCCCGCTCGACGAGACGCCGGGGAGGAGGGGGATGACGCTGCGGTCGCCCCTGCGCCAGTCGGGCAGCCGGTCGGCGCCGGGCTGGCGGTAGACGTCGAGCAGGTGGCCGATCCTGCGGACGAGCCGCGGGCTGTCCATCCGCGCGGCGTAGTCGGCGAGGCGGTACCCGTTCGCCTGCCGCTGCTCGAAGGCGACCCGCCAGATCGCCATCGTCTGGAAGGCGTCGGGCGTCCCGGGCGTCCCGTAGAACCAGATGAGGTCGATGAGCATCTTCTCGACGTCGGCCATCCTCGCGCGGGTCGAGCCGATCCTCACGTCCCGGAAGCCGAAGACGCGGGCGGCC
>JAKAMV010000606.1 GCA_021812735.1 Chloroflexota bacterium
CGCCTTCGCAGCCGCGATCGGCCGGTGCGAGCCGGATGACCCCGACACTGAGGCCGTTACGGGAGGCGCAAAGCCTCTCGAGCCTCCGACGCCGACGGGCTCCCCGGCCGAGATCCCGACCGTTGTGATCCGGGTGATCCTGCGGTAGCAACGCCGGTAGCAATCGGGGCGAACGCCGGCGAACGCTGGCCCGGGGAGAAACGGCCCCTTCGTGCGCGGAAACCGACTGGGCGAACGCCGGCGAACGCCGGATCGGGAACTGTAAAACCCTCGCCTTCGGCTGTGGCAGTTCGATTCTGCCCCGGCCCACCAGTACTCCAGCACGCTGAGCTCGCCCGTCGCGATGCGGCGGGCGCCTTGATTCCCGAAGCGCCCCGACGGCGGCCAGTCAGTCGAGCGCCGCGTGCAGCTCCGGGGCGTGACGCTTGAGCCACCGGCGCCAGGTGGCGTGGTCGGGAATCCGCGTCTCGAGCAGCGCCCAGAACTTGGGGCTGTGGCCGAACACGCGCAGGTGGCAGGCCTCGTGGGCCGCGACCGAGTCGAGCGCGGCGGGCGGCGCCAGGATGAGCCGCCACGAGAAGGAAAGCGCCTTCCGGCGCGAGCAGCTGCCCCACCGGCTGGTCGTGTCGCGGATCGTGATGGACGCGGGCGTGACGCCCAGGGCCGCGGCGTGGCGGGCGACGGCGGCCGTCACGGCGCTGCGGGCGCGCTCCCGGAGCCACGCCTCGAGGATCTGCGCGGTCTCGCGGCCGTCCCTGGGGCCCACCTCCACCAGCAGCTCGTCGCCCACGTCGCCGCCCACCCGCGACACGCGTGTCGCGCGCACGCCAGCCGGCGCCACGACCACATGCACGCGGTGCGGGAGGCCGAGGTACGGCACCAGCCGGCCGTCGTCGAGCGGCGGCCGGTCGTCGAGCCTGGCCCGCGTCGCAGCGTGGCGGTCGAGATGGCGGCGGAGCCACGGCTCGCGTTCGACCAGGAAGTCGCGGACTACGCGGTCGGCCCCGCCGCCGCCCAGCCGGGTCGCCGCCGGCAGGGTGACGACCACACCGCGCTCCGGGTGGATGACGACGCGCAGGCGCCGCGCCCTCGGCGACCGCCGGAGCGTGTACGGCAGATCGCCCCCGGGCAGGCGGACGACCTCATCGGTCTCGGTCGCGGCAGCGTGGCCCACCATTGCTCGGGCGGCCTAGTCGCCGAGCGCGCAGGTGGCCGAGCCGTGCGCGCGCATGTGCGAGACGACTCGGAGTGGGATCAACGCAGGACAGGCCTCGGCGTCCCTGCCCGCACCGATCACAGCCGTCAGGTGAACGGTCAGAATCGCACGGGAGGAGTCGCCCTTGGCCTCGATGAAGTCGTCCCGCAACGCGGTTTCGGTCGAATGGCCCGAGGTGTCGACGAGCTTGCCGACGCGGGGAGGCAGGTCCGGGTGCATTGGCTCGATCGTAGCCCCCATCGGCCCGGACGGCGCCAACTGCCTCGTGCGCGCGCCGCCGCCAGGGGTCAAACGGCGGCGCCCCCGCATGGACCAGCGGCCGGTCAGGTCGCCGCGTGACCCATGGTCCCGTTTAGGACCAGCCCGCCGTCGACCAGCAGCTCGTGACCAGTCACGTACCGCGACGCATCCGACGCCAGGAACAGCAGTGGGTCCGCGATCTCCTCCGGCGTCGCAATACGTCCGAGCGCGATCCGTGCGTTATAAGCACGCCGAACCTCGGGCGTATACGACTTGAGGTTCAGGGGCGTGTCAGTGGCTCCAGGCGCGATGGCATTCACGGTGATGCCGAACGGCGCGAGCTCGAGCGCGAGCTCCTTCGTCAGGCCAACCACTCCGCCCTTCGCCGTGACGTAAGCAGACATGTCGGCGATTGGCTGGACGTCCACGACGGAGGTGACGTTGATGATCCGGCCACCGTCCCCTTGCGCAACCATTTGCCGAGCTGCGGCGCGCGAACCGAAGAAGTAGCCGTTGAGGTTGGTGCCCAGTAGGCCCGTCCAGGCATCGTCAGTCATCTCGAGGAATGGCCGCACCATCAGGCGGGCCGCGTTGTTGATCCAGATGTCGAATCCGCCCCATGCGTCGACGACCATGGAGGCCAGCCCGTCGATCGAGTGCGACGAGCCACTGTCCCCTTGCATGACCAGGCATCGCCGCCCAGCGGCTTCAACTGCAGCCTCCGTCTCGCGCGCCCCAGCCTCATCGGTCTGATAGAGGCCAGCGACATCTGCGCCTGCACGCGCAAGGGCAATCGCCGCAGCCTGGCCGATGCCGCGGGAGAACCCCGTGATGACGGCTCGCTTGGCGGTCAACTCGAACATCCTCGGTCCTTTCATTCGACTGGATTCGCTTCGGTCGCTATGCGCTCGGGGCGCGACGGGTCGCGGGAATAGCCAAGTCGGCCGCTAGGTCGGCGGCGTGCCGTACCGGGTCGGTCACGCCCGCGTCGATCCCTGCGTCGCGCACAGGAGCGGTCGACAGCTTGGGTAGCAGGACACTGGGCCCGGCGGTGCTGCGACGGATCAGCAGCTGCGTCGGGAGCACCTCGCGTGTTTGCGAGAAGACCGTGGACCCCAACTGCTGCAACAGGATCGACACCGACAAGCGCCCCATCTCCCCGATGTGCTGGTCCACACTGGTAAGGCTCAACACGGGAGAGGCCGCGAGGTCCGTGCCATCGAAGCCGGCGAGCGCGATGTCGTCGGGGACGCTCAGGCCGAGGCGGATGAGTTCCTCCATCGCACCGAGCGCAACCGAGTCGTTGATGGCGATGATCGCGGTCGGCGGGGCCTCGCTCCGTAGCCACTTCTGAACTGCTCGTTCGCCACTCGATTTTGAGAACTCGCCTTGCTCCACCAGCGGCTCTGCGTCCGGCGTTCCCGACATCGTGTCCCGGAACCCGCACAGCCGCTCTGTCGCGTTCCGCGCGTACGAAGGCCCGCTGATGAAGCCGATCCGGCGATGCCCCAGCGACAGGAGGTGGCTGGTCAGTGCCGCCGCCCCGGCCGCGTTGTCGGAGATGACGTAGCTGACCGACCGACTCCTGGGAGGACGGTTGGTGAACACGATCCGCCGGGGGTCGCCCAAGGCGGCGAGGACAGCCGCTTCGTCGGGCCCGGCGGCTGCATGGATGACGCCGTCGAGGCCCTGGCTCAGGAGGCGCGTGAGATGGCGAAGGGCATCGGCGGTCGTGTCCCGCGTGTTGCAGACGACGACCGTGTAGTGGACCCGGTCCGCCGCTTCTTCGATGCTTCTCGCCAGCTGCGGGTAGAAGGGGTTCGTGAAGTCGCTGACCAGCAGGGCCAGCAGGCGCGTCTCACCGGACACGAGCGCCCGCGCGATGTAGGACGGACGGTACTGGAGCCGGTCGATCGCTGCGAGCACGGCTGCCCGAGTGTCCTCTTGGACATCGGGATGCTGGCGGATCACCCGGGATACGGTCGACACGGAGACACCGGCTGCCCGAGCGACGTCGTGGATCGTCACCCGCCCCGTCGGCCGCCTGCCCATCAGCCGCTCCGCCGTCGCCTGCCAACCGGGGCGCGGCGTGTCATCGGGGTACAACCACGGTGACCGGACGCTCCCGGAACAGCGTGTAGTCGTGCGACGGGAGCAGCATTGAGGCCCGACCCTTCATGAGATCGAGCGAATCAAGCGACGCGTCGACATCGACATGGTATCCGGGCGGCGAGTCGGCCTGAAGATTGTCATACGTCATCATGGCGTCGCCGGTGATGCAGTAAGGCCCGGAGGATGTCTGGACGACAACGGCCTGGGATCCCGGGGTGTGCCCGGGAACCGGCACGACCGTCACGCCTGGGGCGATCTCGCATTCGCCTCGCACCGTCTGCAGGTTGGGCACGACGTATGGCGGCGGCAGCTGCCATCCGCTCTCCGGACTCACGTAGCCGCGGCGGAAGAAGCGGCCCGGGGCAATCGCGTAACGCAGCTCGGACTCTTGCACAATGACGCGAGCTTCAGGGAACAGGTCACAGTTGCCGGCGTGGTCCCAGTGCAGATGGGTGAGGAGCACGATCTCGACGTCCCCGACCGACACGCCTGCTGCCTTGAGGGCGTTCTCGGGAAGCTGTTCGCTCGTCCGCTCGAAGGACTCGCCCATGAACTCATGCGGCTTGCCGCGGGGATTGACGCTGGTGTCGACCACAATGGTCGTCGGGCCCTCCAAGACCCACATGACCCGCGGGATCGTCACCTGCTCGCCACAGTGGCGCAGGTAGGTCAGGACGGAGCCCTCGACGACGGACGTGCCCGTGTCGAGGGCTTTGATGCTCCAGTGTTCTCCCTCGCTCACTTCAGTCACTCCATCTGGCGACGACGTGCCTCGCGGCGGGCGCTCAGCGGCCGCACCAGTCACGCATGAATCCCGCCCAGTTGTCGACCCCTGCTCTGGCGGCGCCGGAGGATGGTATCGAGCGACACCGCGAGCAGCACGATGGCGCCCTGAACCATGTACTTCACCGGCTGGTCAGCGTTGGTCAGATCTAGGCCGTTGGACACACCACCCATGATGAGCGCGCCGAACAGAGCAGACCACACTGTTCCACGGCCGCCGAACAGACTCGTCCCGCCGATGACGGCGGCGCCGATCGCCTCGAGGAGCAGGGTGCCACCGCCCGTGAGGGTTCCTGCCGAACCGTTGTAGGAGACCGCAAAAAGCCCTCCGATGGCGGCGATCGCGCCCGAGACGGTGAACGCAGCGAAGCGGATGTTGACCACGGAGACGCCGGCGCGGCGGGCCGCTTCGGCGTTGCCGCCGACGGCGAAGAGGTGCCGGCCGGGTCGTGTGTGCTGCGTAATCCACCATCCGACCAGGAGCATGCCGAGCAGCACGACGAACGGCGTCGGGACCCCGCGGGCGCTGTTGAGAACCGCGATGGCGGCCAACACGAGGAGCGAGAGCAGCACGGGTGCAACCAGCATGCGGACGTTCAGTCGGTGGGGCGTCCCGCGCCAGACCGCCAGGCCGATGATCAACACCGCGATTACGAGCCCGCCGATCCAGCCGACGGTGGGAGGCACTGTCGTGCCCGTCAGAGCCGCGATTGTGGGGTCGAAGACGCTCATCGTCCCTTGCGGGCCGAGGGTGAACAGCTGCAGCCCGAGGAAGGCCATCAGGCCTGCCAACGTCACGACGAACGAGGGGATGCCGAGCTTGGCGATCCACGCGCCCTGGAAGGCGCCGATGACCGCGCCGCTGGCGATCATCAGAGGAACGGCCGCATACCACGGCAGGTCGCCGCTCGTCATTAGGACCCCGAGGATCGCAGCCGTGGCTCCGGCCACGGAGCCCAGGGACAGGTCGATCTCGCCCAGGAGCAGAACCACCACTTCGCCGAGGGCGATCACCGCGATGAGCGTCGCCTGGACAGCCAAGTTGCTGAGATTGGTCGGCGACAGAAAGTGCGGAGACTGCCACTGGAAGAAGACCGCGATGCCGATGAGGCTCGCGATCGCGGGCATCGCCGTGCCTCTCGACAGCGCGGATGACCCGAGGCGGGCTGACCAACGCTCACGTCGGCTCATCGCCCGGGGCTCCGCCGAAGTCGGCGGTGCTGCCTGTTCGCTCATGCTCTTCCTCGTTGAAGACGGTTGTGCATGCCGGTCGCCTTCAGGCGGCCAGCCCGCGCCTTGTCGGTGTCGAGGGTCAAGAGACTGACCCCATGATTGCCTTGACGACTGTGTCGGGGGTGGTCTCGGCCTTCTGATAGGTCGCGTTGACCTTGCCGAGGTGCAGCACGACGACGCGGTCGGCGACCTCGAACACCTGGCGCATGTTGTGGGTGATGATCAGGACTCCCGCTCCCTGGTCGCGCAGCCGATGAACCAGCTCGATCACGTGACGAGCCTCGTTCAGGCCCATCGACGCCGTCGGTTCATCCAGGAGCAGCACGGCGCAGTTGGTCAGCGTGGCGCGAGCGACGGCCACGGTCTGGCGCTGGCCGCCCGACAACTGAGCCACGGGGACAGTGGTATCGGAGATCGTCCCGATGCCGAGCTCGGACAGCACCTCCGAGGTGCGGGCCTTCATCGCGGTCGAGTCGATCCGGGTGAACGGTCCGACGCCCAGACATATCTCACGGCCAAGGAAGAGGTTCTCGACAACATCGAGGTTGTCAGCGAGTGCCAAGTCCTGGTGGATCGTTCGGATACCGCGGTCTGCTGCGTCATTCGGCGACTCGATCTTCGCCAGCTCGCCGTCCACGTAGAACTCGCCCTCGTCGGGCTCGACGACCCCGGAGATGATCTTGACGAGCGTGCTCTTGCCGGCGCCGTTGTCGCCGACGAGGGCGACCACCTCCCCGTGGTGCACGGTCAGCGAGACGTGGTTCACAGCCTGCACAGAGCCGTACGCCTTGCTGACATCCACGACGCGGAGGGCCTCAGCTCCGGCGGCGTCGGTCGAGGGCGGAGCCACCTC
>JAKAMV010000607.1 GCA_021812735.1 Chloroflexota bacterium
CCACCGCTGCTGAGCGGCTGATCCGGGCCGTCGGCAAGACGCCCGGCGTCGTCGCGGACGACCTCTTCGCGGAGGCCGGACGCAAGGTGATCCGCTTCCATCTCGCGCGCATGCTGGCCGCCGAGGCCGGCACCCGGTCGTCCCGCGATCCCGAGGATCTGCACAAGATGCGGGTCGCGACGCGCCGCATGCGGGCCGCATGGCGCGTCTTCGGCGCCGGGTTCCGCCGCGGTCGCGTACGGCGCTCCGTCGGCGCGCTGCGGACGCTGGCCGGCCACCTTGGCACCGTACGCGACCTGGACGTCCTCCTGGACGGCCTGGCGGTCCACGCGGCAACGCTCGATGAGGCCGCGCGGCCGGCGCTCGAACCGCTCGCCGACGCCTGGCGCGTGCAACGCCACCGGGCCCAGGTGGCGCTCGTCCACTACCTCGACTCGGGCGCGTACCGGCGCTTCGTCGACGATCAGCTGGCGTTCGTCGAGGCCCCCGGCCAGGATGCGATCCCGGCCGGTCCCACCGACCCGCGACGGGTGCGCGACACCGCGCCCAGTCGTCTGTGGACCGCCTACGAAGGGGTGCGCGCATACGACGGGGTGCTGCCCTGGGCCGATCTCGCGACGCTGCACCAGCTGCGCATCGTCGGCAAGCGCCTCCGCTATGCGCTCGAGTTCTTCCGCGAGCCGCTCGGCCCCGACGCGGCGATGCTGATCGAGCGGATCACGGGGCTTCAGGACCACCTGGGCCTGCTGCACGACGCCGATGTCGCCGCCGGGCTGGCGCGCTCGTTCCTCGTCGAGCACGCCACGACGCTCACGCCCGGGGCGGTGGAGGCGGTGGGCCGCTACCTGGCGGACCGCGAACGCGAGACCGCGCGCCTGCGGCGGACGATCGGGCCGGTCTGGCGCCGCATCACGTCGGTCGAGTTCAGGCGCGCACTCGGGCGCGCCGTCGCGCAGCTCTGACCCGCGGCGCGGCCCAGGGCGATCAGTCGGCGCTCGCCGTCGCTCCGAGCGCACCTGCTGTCGAGGCCGACGCGACCTCGGGCGCTTCGCCCAGCGGCTCCTCCAGTGCACCCTCGTAGTCCGTCGGCGACGAGGGCGGCAGCGTGGTGCGCAGGCGTTCGGAGAGGGCCCGCACGCGCTCCGCGAGCGCGTCGGCTCGGCTGGCCGCGTCGGCGAAGATCGCTTGTGCCTCGACGAGGCGGCGTTCGATGCGCTGCAGCTCCCTGGTCGCGCTGCGGGCCTCGCGCTCGGCCTCGCGGGCTGCCCGGCGCGCGGTCTTCTTGCCTCCGGCCGCATCAGCCTTCGGCGCCTCGACGCGCGCCGCACCGGCTCCCGCATCGCGCGCCTTCGCCCGCGCTTTCCGGCCGCCTCCTCGATCGTCCCGAGAATCGCGCTTCGCCATCGCCGTCCTCCTGTGCGTCGCCTCGCGCCTATCCTCGCAGGTCGGCGCGCCGTGCGCATCCTCCGTGCGCATCCCCCGTCTGCATGCCTCTGGCCGCTCGCCCGCCACCTCGCGTCCGCGTACCATGCACGGCGCGAGGTTCGATAGGAGCGACGGCGGGATGAGCGACGGCGAACGACGACACGGGGGGCACGGCGGTATCGAGCTCTACGTCGTGCGGCACGCACATGCGGGCGATCCGGAGGCATGGCGCGGCCCCGACGACGAGCGCCCACTCTCGCCCAAGGGCGAGAACCAGGCCGCCCGGCTGGCCGCGTTCCTGACCCGGATCGGCGCCCGGCCTCAGGTGATCCTCACCAGCCCCAGGTTGCGCGCGTCGCAGACCGCGGCCCCCATCGGCGCGGCCCTCGAGGTCCCGGTACGCCCCGAACCGCTGCTGGCGACCGCGGTCGACCTGGTCGACCTGGAACGGCTGCTGGCCGCGGCCGGCGATCCGGAACGTGCCATGATCGTGGGCCACGACCCGGACTTCAGCGAGCTCGCGAGCGAGCTCACGGGCGCGGAGGCGTTGCCGCTCGCCAAGGGATCCGTCGCCCGCATCGACGCCAATCGACCGCTCGTCCCCGGCGCCGGGGTGCTGCGCTGGCTGGTCACCCCCGACCTGCTCAAGGCGCTGTAGCGCGACACCGGCCCACCGGGCCGACAGAGGCCGCCACGGCGCGTTACTCTTGTCGCGAACCGAAACCGCGGTCCGACGCCCCGGTATTTCACCATGCGTCCCACCCCAGGCCCGGAGGTTCCATGCGCATCCGGCTGATCCCGCGCGAGGAGCGGTTCTTCGACCTGTTCGTCGAGGACGCCGCCAATGTCCTGTCGGCCGCTCGCCATCTCGAGGAGATGCTGCGCAGTTACGACAACATCGAGCAGCGGGCGAAGGAACTCTTCGCGATGGAGCACCATGGCGACGAGATCAGCCACAGCATCGGCCGTCGCGTCAATACGACGTTCGTGACCCCGTTCGACCGCGAGGACATCGTAGCGCTGATCTCGGGCCTCGACGACATCCTCGATCTGATCGAGGAAGTCGCCGACACCTTCATCCTCTACCAGGTCGACGCGCCCACGCCCGCGGCCGTGCAGCAGGCCAAGATCATCGTCAAGCAGTGCGACGCGATTTACGAGGCCCTGCAGCGATTGCGCACGTTCAACGGCCTACAGAAGTACTGGACCGAGATCAACCGGCTCGAGAACGAGGGCGACCGAATCACCCGGGCGGCGGTCGCAGGCCTCTTCTCAGAGAAGACCAAGGCGACCGACATCATCAAGTGGAAGGACATCTACGGCCTGCTGGAAGCGACGATCGACAAGTGCGAGGACGTCGCCGACATCATCGAAAAGATCGTCGTGAAGCACGCCTGAGACGAACACGACGACCCTACCGATGGCTCGGCACGCACGGCACATGCCGCCGCGCAGGCGGCGCATATCCGACGCGGAGGCGCCCCCGGCCGTGATCGCTCGGCCAGGTGTCGCGGACCCTCAGAGACCAGCCGCCACCGCAGACTTCGGTCGTCGACCGCGGCGCGGCCGCCGCTCCGGTGTCATCAGGCCGACGAGCAGCACATCGCCGCGGACCTGGACAGCGATCTCTTTGCCGGCATCGGCGGCCACCTTCAGCAGCCGCTGCCGAACCGTGGCCGCCTTTTCCCCGGCTTCGAGCGCCACGCGGAAGACATCGTCGGGGCCTTCCAGCCGATCGATCACCGACTTGCGCAGGAGTTCGTATTGGGCGAGCCGGGCCTGGGCTGCTGGACTCAGCGCGCGGGCGGAACGGGACGGTTCCGGCGTCATCGCCGACGGATCGGTCTTGCGGATCTTCACGTCAGGTTCCCTTTCAAAGGCCATGTTGCCAAACGCGCGTCAGGATAATCCAAATCGCCGTCGTATGACAGGCCCCGGCAGATGAGCACCGGGGTGACGTATTCGCTGCTCGCGCTGTTTGGCCTCGCCGTCTTGTTCGACTATATCAACGGATTCCACGACACGGCAAACGCGATCGCCACGTCCGTCTCCACCCGCGCGTTGCGCCCAGAATTCGCCATCCTGCTCTCCGCGATCGCGAATTTCTTGGGCGCGCTGACCGGCACGGAGGTGGCGGCTACCATCGGCAGCGGCATCGTCACGACGCCGACCGGAGGTCACGGCCAAGTCATCATCGCCGCCGCCCTCATCGGCGGCATCACCTGGAATCTGTTGACCTGGCGGCTCGGGCTGCCGAGCTCCAGCAGCCACGCCCTGATCGGCGGCCTACTCGGCGCGACTGTGGCCGCGCTGGGAGCATCGGCGGTTCGCATCGACGCGCTCGTCACGAAGATTGTCGTGCCGCTCGTCGGCTCGCCGATCATCGGGTTGCTCGGCGCCTTCGGGCTGATGGTGCTGCTGCTCAACGTCTTTCGCCACGCCGATCCACATCGCATCAACGATCGATTCCGCCGCCTCCAGCTCGTCTCAGCCGCGTACATGGCGTTCAGCCACGGTTCCAACGACGCCCAGAAAACGATGGGGATCATGACCGCCGCGCTGGTCGCCGCGGGGATCCTGCCCGCGTTCAAGGTGCCGATCTGGGTCATGGTGCTGGCGGCCGGCGCGATCTCGCTCGGCACCGCAGCCGGCGGCTGGCGGATCATCAAGACGATGGGCCAACGCGTGGTGAAGCTCGACCCGGTGCACGGGTTCGCGGCCGAAACGGCGGCCGCGACCGTGATCCTGGGGGCCAGCCACCTGGGCATGCCGGTGTCGACCACGCACGTGGTCTCAGGCGCGATCATGGGGTCGGGCGCCAGCGACCGGTTCAGCGCTGTGCGCTGGGGGATCGCCGGATCGATCGTGTGGGCGTGGATCCTCACGCTGCCCGCCGCCGGGGCGGTCGCCGCCGTGGCCTGGGCCATCCTGCACACGCTGACCGGCACATAGCCGCGCCCAGCGACGATCAGCTCGCCGGCAGCCGCTCCCGGAGCGCCGCCACCGCCGCGTCGAGGCGTTCGAGCGTGCGTGCGCGCCCCAGCGCGACCATCGTGTCGAAGAGCGGCGGCGTGGCCGTGCGGCCGGTGATGGCAACGCGGATCGCCATGAAGAGGTCGCCGGCCTTCCAGCCGCGACGCGCCGCGAGGTCGCGCAGCGGGCCCTCCAGCTCGTCCGCCTCGAAGCTCACCCGGCCCTGCCCCTCGATCACCTCCCGTGCCGCCTCCAGGGCCGCGAGCGTCGTCCCCGCGTCCCAGCGCCGTGGCACCAGCAGCGCCGGGTCGACCGAGATCGGATCGATGAAGAGGAAGTCGACGAGGTCGCCGATCGCGCCGAGGACCGGCAGCCGCTCCTGCACGAGCGGAACGAGCGGGCGGATCTCCTCGGCGGTGGGCTCCCGGACCAGCCGCGCGCCTGTCGCCTGGCGAACGGCCAGCTCGGCGGCCAGGAACGGGACCAGCCGCTCGGCCAGCTCCTCGGCGGAGAGCCGCCGGATCCACTGGCCATTCAGCCATTCCAGCCGCTCGCGATCGAAGACGGCACCACCCGCGTGCACCCGCGCCAGGTCGAACCGTTCGACCAGCTCGTCGAGCGAGAAGATCTCCTCCTCGGTCCCACTGGCCCAGCCGAGCAGCGCCAGGAAGTTCACCAGCGCCTCTCGCACGAACCCCTGGGCGCGGTAGTCGGCGATCGCCGTCTGCGACTTCCGCTTGCTCATCTTGGTGCGGTCGGGGTTCAGGATCAGCGGCAAGTGCGCGAACGCCGGCACGGAGGCGCCCAGGGCGCGGAAGAGGAGGATATGTTTGGGCGTGTTCGACAGGTGATCCTCGCCCCGGATCACGTGCGTGATCGCCATCTCGGCGTCGTCCACGACCACGGTGAAGTGGTAGAGGGGCGTGCCGTCCGAACGTACGATGACGAGATCGCCGCCCAGCGCGCTGGCGTCGATCTCGACGTGACCGCGCACGATGTCGTCGAAGGCGACGGTTCCGGCCGGGATCCGGAAGCGGATCGCCGGTCGGCGGCCCTCGGCCTCTAGTGCGCGTCGCCGTTCCGGCGTGAGATGGGCGCACCGGCCGACGTAGTGTGGCGCCTGGTGGGCCGCCTCCTGGGCCGCCCGGTCGGCGTCGAGCTCCTCCCGGGTGCAGTAGCACCGATAGGCGAGGTCCTCAGCCAGCAGCCGTTCCGCCGCCGCACGGTAGAGCGTCAGGCGCTCCATCTGGCGGTAGGGCGCGTAGGGTCCGCGGGCGGGCTGCCCCGCCACCTCCGGGCCCTCGTCCCAGTCGAGCCCGAGCCAGTGGAGTCCTTCGAGGATGTCCCGCTCCCAGGCGACAGTCGAGCGCGCGACATCGGTGTCCTCCAGGCGCAGCACGAAGACGCCGCCCTCGTGTCGGGCGAACAGGAAGTTGTAGAGCGCGGTCCGCGCGGTCCCGATGTGAAGTGGCCCCGTCGGGCTCGGAGCGATACGACAGCGTACAGTCACGCGATCGATGGTACTGCCCCCAGCAGAGCGGCGGGCACGGCACGCGCGTGGCGGTCGGCCGTTTGCCTGATACGCTGCGCCGGCGCGCGGCTCTGCACCGTCGGCGCCACCCGGGTCCGGCACGAGTGTCTCCCGGTCGACCGCTTGGAGCCGCCGCACCGCGGGGCCCGCGACGGCGGGCCGGGGCGCGCACCTAGTCGGAACTCCACTCCGACAGACGCGCCGCCGAGCAGCACCGCGTCCGGCCCAACGGCTGGTCATCGATCGTTGGATGGTGCGTCTGGGCGAGCGAGGCGGACCCGACCGACGCGCGAACCCGGACGCCCCGGACGAGCGCCGGACGCCGCGGCCGAGCGCCGGACGCCGCGGCCGAGCGCCGGACACCGCGGCCGAGCGCCGGACACCGCGGCGCGTTTGGCTGTCGGCGATCGGAGGCGCTCTACGCGACCCGCGAGCGGGCTGCCCCTGCCGGGCGCGGGGGCAGCATGTACAGCGTCAGGATGCCGACCAAG
>JAKAMV010000608.1 GCA_021812735.1 Chloroflexota bacterium
CTGGGCGCTCCGGCCCCTCGTGGACTGGACCGTTGGGCGTGCCCGGGTGTGAGCGATGAGCGACGCTCCCGCACCGGCGACTACCGCGCGGCCCGCATCGGCGCCGCCGCGGGGCTCACGTTCGCGGTCGTGCTGATGCTGCTCGTCGATGCGACCTCGGGTGATTACGAGGTGTCGGTCCCGGTGCTCATCGTGCTGGCGACCCTGATCGCCGGCCTGCTCGCCGTGGACCTGCCGGACCTCATCCACCCCGGGGGCGACAAGTGACCGGCTGCACGGCCTGCCGCCGGACTGTCCTCGTCACGTGGGCGGTCGATGGGACGGCCGCCCGCTGGTGCCTGCGCTGCATCGCCCGCGCACTCCGGGAGGCCGACTGGCGCGAGCTCGATCGCCAGACGCGGATCCTCATGCGGCGGCACCAGCCATGACGATCGATCCGACGTGGGCCAAGGGCATCGACGTCTCCTATGCCAACGCCCGCATGCCCAACCTCACCGGCCGGGACTTCGTCTTCGTCCGGGCGACCTACGGGACCCACGAGGACAGCCGCTGGCGCTCCCATTCGGCCGCGGTGCGTCGAGCAGGACGCCGGCTCGGGGCCTACGCCTTCGGCATCTATGGCGACGGTGCCGCCCAGGCCCGGGCGTTCCTCGCCACCGCCGGCACGGCCGACCTGCTCGCGCTCGATTTCGAGAAGGAGGCTGGCAGGCCGCGCATGACCAAGGCCCAGGGCAGGGCGTTCATCGCCGCCGTTCATGCCGCTGGCCGCGAGATCGGGCTCTACGCGTCGGTCTCCGGCTTCCCTGATCTCGGGCAGGATTGGAACTGGCCCGCCGGCGGTCCGGGCTGGGACACCGTCGCCGGCAGCACGACGCCCCCGCGGATGCCCTGGACGATCTGGCAGTATCGCGGGGCCCCGCTCGACCTCGACGTGTTCCACGGCGACCCGGCCGAGCTCGAGGCATTCGCCCGAGGAGAAGGAACCATGCCGATCTACACCCTGCGCGAGCGGTCAGGCACCCTCACCATCCCCGCCGGCGCGTCCGTCCAGGGCTGGCTGCCGCGCGCGGACGGCACCGGCTGGCGGGTGGAGCGGACGTGGCGTCCGAAGCCCGAGTCGTCCTCGGCGCGGTTCGACGCGGCGCTCTCCCGCCTGTCGGGGACGACGACGCCGGCGAGCCTGCTCCGTGTCACCAGCGGGTTCTTCGCCGATGTCTACGTCTCGTCGGCCGAAGTCGACGAGGCGTTCGATGAGCCCGCGACGGATCAGCCGTCAACGTCGGGCACGACCGTGACGCTCCAGATCACCGGGCACCCCGACCACGTCACCGAGATCTAGGGAGGACGGACATGCCGATCTGGCTCCGCAAGCTCATCGTGGACTTCGTCGAGACTGGTCTCGCCGCCCTGTTTGCCCTCGCCCTCGTCATCCCGGGCAATCTCGACGAGGCCAAGGCGCAGGCGCTGGTGATCGGCTCGGCCCTCGCCGGCGCGCTCATCGCCGCGACCCGCCGCGCCGTCCCGGAGTTCCTCGCCTGGTTGCGGGCGAAGCTCGGCGTCACGGGCTGAGCGTGAGCCCGGTGGGTCGCGTCTGCGCTGCGCCCGGCTGCCCCATGCTCGTGACGCGCGGGGTCTGCGCCATGCACGGTGGGCCGGGTCACGGTCGCAACCACGGCGGTGTCTCGCCCTCGGCTCGCGGCCACGGCCGTGCCTATCGGGCGCTGCGCGCCACTCTGCTCGGCCGTCCCTGCCACTGGTGCGGCAGGCCGGCCACGACGGCCGACTATGCCGTGCCGTGGTCGCGGGGCGGCACGCTCGCGGACGTGGTGCCGTCCTGCGGACCCTGCAACTTCGCGCGGGGCGCGGCGCTTACGAATGGGGCGCTGACGTGATCGCGCAGCATCCGGCCAATCTGCGACGCCAGGCCGAGGCTGGTCATGTGCGCGTCTCCTGCCCATCGTGTGGCGAGGTCTTCCAGCAGACCAAGGATCGCCTCGTCTACTGCTCGCGTCCATGCCGCGATGCCGGGCGCGTTCGGTTCTACGCCGTGGCCCGAGCGGAGCGTCCAGCGGCGGTGCGGCCTCCGCCTGAGCCGCGATCCGCCATCTGTCGGGCATGCGGCGAGTCGTTCATTCAACCGACGGGCGGCAGACGCCTCTATTGCGGCGACAAATGCCGACGGGCCTCGGCTCTCGCTTCGGCTCATGCCAGTTACCATCGCACCTACATCCCGACCCCCGAACGCGCTTATGAGTGCGCTGAGTGTGGCGCGTCCTTCGTGCGAAGCGGTAGGCATGGTCAGCCGACGATCTGTGGGTCCGAGGTTTGCATCCGTGCTCAAGCCCGGGATCTGAGGGCACGACGCCGCACCCGATTCTCGGGAGGTGAGCGTATCTATCGCATCCGCGTCTTCTCTCGGGACGGCTGGCGCTGCCAGCTCTGCGGGAAGGCGATGCGTCGGGACGCGGTCGTCCCCCATCCACTCGCGCCGACGATCGATCACATCGTGCCGCTCGCGGCAGGTGGACGTCACACGTGGACGAATGTCCAGGCGGCGCACTTCCTCCTGCAACTCGCGCAAGGGTCGCTTCGGGCACGGCCAGTTGCGGTGGACAGCGTGAAGGGGGATATGGGCATGCAAGACTTGTCCGTCGCCGTCTCCCCGCGTGTACCGCGGCCCCCTCGAAATGCGCCAGTCAACATGAAAACTTCGGTGGGCGCATCGTGAGCGGTTTCCCTCCTGACCCCAATGCCCTCCGGCGCGACCGGCCCTCCGACCGGGCGACCTGGCGGACCCTGCCGCCCGAGGGCCGCGCGGGCCCGACCCCCGACTGGCCACTGTCCCATCCGACGAAGCGCGAGCTCGTCCTGTGGGGCCGGCAGTGGTCGCGCCCCCAGGCTGTCGTCTGGGAAGCGAACAACCAGGCGGAGGAGGTCGCCCTCTATGTTCGGGCCCTCGCGGCCGCCGAGCACCCGAAGGCGTCGGTCGCATCGCGGACCCTCGTTCGCCAGCTCCAGGATGCGCTCGGGCTCTCGATGCCGGGGATGCTGCGATTGCGCTGGCGCATCGGAGAGGCACCGGCGACCCGCCGGCAGTCGGCAACAGGCACCGATGGTGCCGCGCCTGATGTCCGCGCACGCTTCCGGGTGGTCGACGGTGACCGCCGCTAGCCGCGCCCCGGCTCGGGTCGCCACCCCGCTCTGGGTCGCGCTCGCCTGGATCGAACGCCATTGCGTGGTGCCCGACGGGCCGCGCCGCGGCGAGCCGTTCACGCTCTATGCGTTCCAGGGCGACTACCTCCGCGAGTTCTACCGGGTCCGCCCGGATGCGGAGGTCGGGCAGCTGGCGACGGCCTTCGTCAATCGCCGCGGCCTCCTCGTCGGCCCGCAGGGCATCGGCAAGAACCCGATGACCGCGGCGCACTGTTGCCTCGAGGGCGTCGGCCCCAGCCTCTTCGGGGGCTTCGCCGGGAGCGACGATGGCTACACCTGCGCTGACCACGGTTGCCGGTGCGGCTGGGAGTTTGCCTACAAACCGGGCGAGCCGATGGGCCAGCCCCGCCCGACGCCGCTCATCCAGGTCACCGCTTTCACCCAGAAGTCCACCGACAACACCTATGACGCCCTGCGCCCGATGATCGAGCTGGGCCCGCTCGCCGACCTCATCCCCTGGACGGGGGAAGACTTCATCCGACTCCCCGGCGGCGGGCGGATCGACACGATCACGAGCTCCCACCGCGCCCGCCTCGGAAACCGCGTGACGTTTGCCCCCCAGGACGAGGTCGGCCTCTACACGCCGTCGACCGGGATGGTCGCCCTCGCCGACACCCAGTACCGCAACCTGTCCAAGATGGGCGGGCGGGCGTCGCTCACCTCGAACGCCTGGGACCCGGCGCAGCACTCGGTCGCCCAGCGCGAGTTTGAAAGCGGCGCGGCCGACATCCTCCGGCAGTTCACTCAGCCGCCAGTGCACCTGTCCTTCGGCAACAAGGTGGAGCGCCGGAAGATCTTCGCCGCCGTCTACCCGCGCGACGTGCGGCGCACGCATGGCGGCCACCTCGACATCGACGCGATCGAGGCCGAGGCCGTCGATCTCTGGCGCAAGGACCCAGCCCAGGCGGAGAGGTACTACGGCAACCGCCTCGTCGTCGCCCAGGGCCGGGCGTTCGACCTCGACCGCTGGAGCGACCTCGCCGCCCCTCGCCCACCGAGCATCGGGCTCGTGACGCTCGGCTTCGATGGGAGCCGCTTCCATGACACGACCGCGCTCGTGGCCACCGATGTTGCCTCGGGCTACCAGTTCCCGCTCGGGATCTGGCAGCCCGACGGGGAGCGCGGGATCCCGCTGGAGGCGGTCGACGCTGCCGTGATCACGGCGTTCGAGACGCTCAACGTGTGGCGTCTCTATGCCGATCCGCCGTACTGGGAATCGATGGTCAGCTCATGGGCCGGCCGCTGGGGCGCGGAGCGGGTGGTCGAGTGGTGGACGAACCGGCCGAAGGCGATGGCCCATGCGCTGGCAGCCTGGAGCGGAGCGATGGCCGCCGGCGAGGTGAGCCACTGCCCGGCGAGCGAGCCGCTCTGCCGGGTGCTCTCGGCGCATATCGGGAACGCCGTCCGCCACGAGACGGGCTACGTCGAGGATGGCCTCCGGCTGTGGACGGTCGAGAAGCCGCATCCGCTGGAGAAGATCGACGCCGCGGTCGCGGCCGCCCTCTCCTGGGAGGCCCGCAACGACGCGATCGCGGCCGGGGCGCTGAACGTCGAGGCGCCATTCACCAGCATCTACGAAACCCGCGGGCTCACATTCGTGGGTGGCGCGCGATGAGCGCGATCGTGTTTCGCCTGCGATCCCTGGTCCGCGGTGCCCATGCCGCCATGGCGCGCTGGGAGAGCGACATCCTCGCGATCGCCGCGATCGCCTGCATCGCAATCGGCCTCTCGATGATCTCGGCCGCCCTCTCCTGGCTGGCGGTCGGCGCCTTCCTCCTCGTGGCCGCGGGCGCCCCCCGCGGGGATGGTGCCTGATGGGCGTGTTCGCACGGGCAGCCATGAAGCTCTCGATCGGCGGGATGGGCGTCTACGATCAGGGCCTCGGGATCTTCGGGCATCTCAGCCGGGCCGACCTTCTCGATGCCCTGGCGGCATCGAACGTGACCGTGTCCCATCGCCGCGCCCTCCAGGTCCCGGCCTACACCACGGCCGTCCGGGTCATCTCGGAAGACGTGGGCCGCACGCCCCTCATCTCCTACCGGCGCACGGCCGAGGGCAAGGTGCGGGCGACCGACCATCCCTCCTACGCGGTCCTGCACGATGCCCCGAACCCGTACACGACCGCCATGGTCTTCAAGGAGACCCTTCAGGCGCACGTGTTGGGCTGGGGCAACGGCTACGCCAGCATCGTGACCGATGAGCAGGAGGTGGTGCTCGGTCTCTGGCAGATCCCGCCCGATGTCGTCGCGCCGAAGATCGACGCGGCCAGCGGAAGGCGCTTCTGGCGCGTGACGCTGCCCTCCGGCGAGACGCGCGACGTGCGCTGGGAGGACATGTTCCACCTCCCGGGCCTCGGCTTCGATGGGATCGTGGGATACCCGGTCCTGACCGCGATGCTGCGGGAATCGCTCGGGCTCGCGATCGCCCAGCAGACGTACATCGGCCGCCTCTACGCCAACGATGCCCGGCCCGGGATCGCCCTCAGGCACCCCAAGACGCTCTCCGACCCGGCCCGCAACCGCCTGCTTGACGACTGGGATGCCAACCACTCGGGCCTCACGAACGCCCACCGGACGGCCCTCCTCGAGGAGGGGATGGAGGTCACGACGTTCGGGATCAACCCGGTCGAGCAACAGCTCCTGGAGTCCCGCAAGTGGTCGGCCACCGAGATCGCCGGGTTCTTCCGCCTCGCCCCATGGAAGGTCGGCGTGTACGACCGGGCGACCTGGGCCAACGTCGAGGACGGCAACATCGATCACCTCTCCTCGGCCCTCGAGGCGTGGTTCACGCGCTGGGAGCAGCAACTGAACCTGCAGGTCTACGGCGTGGGGTCGCAGGTCTTCGCGGAACATCTGCGCACCGCCTGGCTGCGCGGCAACTCGGCTGCGCGTGCCGCGTTCTACACGACGATGCGCAACGTCGGTGCCATGTCGGCGGACGAGATCCGCGACGCCGAGAACCTCAACCGTCGCGGCGGGGCAGCGGACGAGCTGTTCGCCCCGCTGAACTTCGCCCCCATCAACACGATCCCGCCGGCCCCCGCGCCGGCCAGCGGAACCGGAGGCACCTGATGGACCGCAAGACGTTCGCGCCAGCCGACCTCAAGCTCAGCGAAACCGGATCGATCACGCTCGCCTTCGCCCAGCTCAACGTGATCGACAAGGACGGCGACGTGACGCTGCCCGGCGCCATCCCGACGAA
>JAKAMV010000609.1 GCA_021812735.1 Chloroflexota bacterium
ACTGGCGGCCCGGCGCCGCACCGGCGTGGGCTGGGTCCCCGCGGACCTCGCCCTGACGACGTTCGGCGACATCGCGGACCCCAACCCCTTCGGCAGCCTGGGCGACATCCGGCTGATCCCGGACGGGGCGTCCGCGCTGCTGCCCGCGGTCGGCGGCCGTCCCGCCACGGAGCTGGTGCTCGCGTCGATCGCGGAGCCGGACGGCACGCCCTGGGCCTGCGACCCGCGCACGGCCCTTGCCGACGCCATCCGGGCGCTGGATGCCACGGGCATGACCCTCAGGGTGGCCTTCGAGCAGGAGTTCACCCTGCTCGGGCCGGGAGGCAAGGTGGGGCCGTCGCCGGAGGGCGTGCCCACCCCGCCGCCGTTCTCGGTGGACGCGTTCCGGGCCGCCGAGCCGTTCGGCTCCGAGCTCGTTCGGGCGCTTGCCGAGGCCGGCCTGGAGCCCGAGAACTGGCTGCCGGAGTACGGCGCCGGGCAGTTCGAGATCACCGTGGCGCCGGCCGACCCGCTCGCGGCCGCCGACCGCGCCATCCTCGTGCGGACGATCGTCCGCGACGTGGCGTCGGCCCACGGCCTGCGCGCCACCTTCGTGCCGCTGCTCCGGCCGGACGCGGTGGGCAACGGGGTCCACGTCCACCTCTCGCTGTGGGACGCCGCGGGCCAGCCCGTGACCCTCGACGAGGACGGAGACCTCACGACGCCCGCCGGGCGGTTCGCGGCCGGCATCCTCGCCCACGCGCCCGCCATCGTGGGCTGGACGGCGTCGTCGGTTATCTCGTCCATCCGGCTGGCGCCCCACCGCTGGTCCTCGGCCGCCGCGTTCCTGGGCCGGCAGAACCGCGAGGCGATGCTTCGCATCTGCCCGGTGGTGACGATCGGGTCCAACGGCCTCGCCGGCGCGAACCTGGAATTCCGGGCGGCCGACGCCACCGCGAACCCGTGGCTCGTGCTGGCCGCGCTCGTGCGGGCCGGCCTGGACGGCCTGTCCCGGGAACTGCCGGCACCGGCGGTCCTGGACATGGAGCTCGAGGCGCTCGACGCGGAGGGCCGCAGCCGGTTCGGCGTGGGCGACCTCCCGCGGACGCAGGCCGAAGCGCTGGCCGCGATCGAGGCTGACGAGCTTGCGCTGGGCTGGTTCGCACCCGACCTGGTGGCGACGCACCTGGGCATCCGGCGGTCGGAGGCGGCGCTCCTCGCCGGCCTGACGCCCGAGGAGCAGTGCCGGCGGTACGCGGATGTCCTCTGAGCTGGCCGCGCAGGCGATCCGCGAGGCCGGCGTCTGCGACGGGCTGGACCCGGCGGTCAACGAGCTCCTCACCTCGATCCGACTCGTCGATCACCACGTCCACGGGGTCGTCACCGAGCGCGTGGACGACGCCACCCTGTGCGACATGCTGATCGAGTCGGACCGCCGGGCCGCCGCGGAGGCGGCGGGGTTCGACACGCAGGTGTGGCACGCCGTGCGCCGCTGGTGCGCGCCGCAGATGCGCGCGCCCGCGCACCTCGCCGGCGAGGACTACCTGGTCGCGCGGCGCGCCCATGAGCGGCTGATCCCCATGGGCCGGCTGTACCTGCCTCGCGCGGGCCTCGCGCACGCCATCGTGGAGACGGGCTTCCTCGGCGGGCGGGTGACCGGCCCGGCCGAGACCGGCGCCCTGGCCGACTGCCCGGCCTCGCGCGTGGTCCGGCTGGAGGCCATCGCCGAGCGGCTGGTGGCCGGCCTCTCCGACCCCGCGTCGTGGCCCGACGCGTTCCGCGTCGCCGTGGCGGCGGAGCTGGCGGGGGACGATCCCGCGGTTGGCTTCAAGACGATCCTCGCCTATCGCGGCGGGTTCGCCCGGGACCTCTCGCGGCCATCGGACGAGGCGGCGTCCGCGGCAGCGGTGCGCTGGGCCGGCTCGGTCCGCGCCGGTGCCGCGCCGCGCCTGACGGACGAGACGCTGCTGCGCTTCGGCATCTGGACGGCCGTGGACACCGGGCTGCCGCTTCAGGTCCACACCGGGTTCGGCGACCCCGACCTGGACCTGCACCGCTCAGACCCGCTGCTGCTCACCGACTTCATCCGGGCCACCGAGGGCCGGGCGGCGGTGATGCTGCTCCACACGTACCCGTTCCACCGCAACGCCGGCTACCTCGCCCAGATGTTCCCGCACGTCTACCTCGACGTCGGCGAGGCCGTGCACTACACGGGAGCCGCGTCCGAGGCCGTGGTTCGCGAGTCGATGGAGCTGGCGCCGTTCAGCAAGCTGCTGTTCAGCTCGGACGCGTGGGGCGCGCCGGAGCTCCACCTGCTGGGCTCGTGGCTGTGGCGCCGGGCGATGTCGCGCGTGGTGGGCGACTGGGTGGCCCGCGGCGACTGGTCGCGTGACGACGCCGAGCGCGTCATCCGCCTGGTGGCCGCGGAGAACGCCCGCCGCGTGTACCGGCTGCCGGCCTGATTCCAGGCTCGGGCTGGGAGCGGCCGGCGCCCGGCGCGCGGCGCGAGGGTCAGGGCGCCCACCCGTTCATCTGGATGCTGCCGGCATCGCCCGGGCTGCCCAGGCAACCGGGGGCGACCCCCGCGGCATTGGCCCTGGCCACGATGCGCCCGCCGTCGAGCGGGAGGATGAAGGCGACGGTCGTGGGCAGCGAAGGCGTGGTGGCGCCGCAGTAGTTCGCCACGCGGACCATCGTGGTGATCCGGCCGAGGGGCTGGATCGTCCACGTCTTGTCGCCGGGCGACACATGGGCCAGCCCTGCCGCGCCCTGGGTCTTCGAGTCGATGAGCACATGGCCGGCGGCATCGACCAGCTGCAGCTGCGGGGTGCCCTGCAGCAGGCAGGCGACGGCGGACGCGTTGGCGAGCCGGATGTTGGCGATCTGGCTGCCCATGGCTCCGTCCCAGCTCGTGATCTGCGCGGTGAGGTCGGCGCTGGTGCAGGGACGCCCGGGCTGCGGCGGGGTGGGTCCGCCGGTTGACGGAGAGGCGGCGGCCGGCGCGGACGAGCCGGCGGCCGGCGCCGACGAGGCGGTTGCGGACGAGGCCGGGCCCTGGCCAGCCGGCGGCGAGACGACGGCAGGGGCCGATGGGACCGCGGGGGCGGGCGTGCCGGCCGTGGCCGCGGGATTGCCCCCGCAGGCGGCCACTGCCAGCATCGCCACCAGGCCGACGAACGCGATCGACCGTCTCATCAGCATCTCCCCGAGCGGGCGGCGAGGCCGCCCAGTGCGCACAGGATGGCGCACGTCGCGCGGGCGTGCACGGACCGGCCGTCGCGCGCGACACTGGCG
Organism: Chloroflexota bacterium; assembly: GCA_021812735.1. Next base: position 3,274 of record JAKAMV010000609.1, read on the forward strand.
CCAACAGCTTCCCTCCCAGTGCCCCGAGGTGATCCGGTGTTCGTGCCCCTGTCGGTCCTCGACTTCCGCGACCGTGCGGCGGCCTATTTCGGGGAGAGGGTTGGCGTCGTGGACGGGGAGATGCGGCTGACGTACCGCGCCTTCGCCGAGCGGACCCACCGCCTCGCCAACGCGCTCCACGATCTGGGCCTCCAGCCGGGCGATCGCGTCTCGTTCATCACCTACAACACGCACCAGCTGCTCGAGGCGTACTACGGCGTCCTCGAGGCGGGGATGGTGCTCAACCCGGTCAACATCCGGCTGACACCCCACGAGATCGCCTACATCCTGGACCACGCCTCGTCGCGGGCGGTGTTCTTCCACAAGGACTTCACGCCCCTCGTGGAGGCGCTCGTGCCCCAGCTCTCCACGCGCCCGGTGTTCGTGGTGATGGAGGGCGAGCCGGGACCGCTGGCGCCCCACGAGTACGAGGCCCTGCTGGGCGGCGCCTCGTCCGAGCCGCGGCATCCGCAGATCGACGAGAATGCGATGGCCGAGCTGTTCTACACGAGCGGCACCACCGGCCTGCCCAAGGGCGTTGCGCTGAGCCAGCGCAATCTGTACCTCCACGCGCTCAACGCCGAGATCGCGCTGCGGTTCGACGAGGACGACGTCGTGCTCCACGTGGTGCCGCTGTTCCACGTCAACGGCTGGGGCGTGCCGCACTTCGTGACCATGATCGGCGGTCGGCACGTGATGCTCCGCAAGTTCGAGCCGCTGGCGCTGATGAAGGCCGTGGAGCAGCACCGGGTCACCCGACTGCTGGGCGTGCCGGCCATCTTCAACGCGGTCCTCCACCACAGCGAGCGCAAGAGCCACGACCTCTCGAGCCTGCGCCAGCTGATCATCGGCGGGTCGCCCGCCTCGCCCGCGCTGGTGCGCGCGCTGGAGGCGGAGATGGGGGTGCAGGCCATTGTCGGCTACGGGCTGTCCGAGACCACGCCCATCGTCACGCTCGCCCAGCCCCGTCAGGCGCTCACCGAGGCCGAGCCGCCGGAGCGCGCGGCCGAGCGCCAGGCCATGACCGGCTGGCCCATCCCGGGTGCCGCGGTCCGCGTCGTGGACTCGCTCGGCGCCGACGTCCGGCCCGACGGCGAGCAGATCGGCGAGATCGTCGTGCGGTCCAACACCGTGATGCTCGGCTACTACCGCGACCCCGACGCGACGGCCGTGTCGATCCGCGACGGCTGGTTCCACACGGGCGACATGGCGACGATCGACGAGCAGGGCTACGTCGTGATCCGGGACCGCAGCAAGGACGTGATCATCCGCGGCGGCGAGAACATCTCGTCGGTGGATGTGGAGAACGCGATCGCCGCCCACCCGGCGGTGCTCGAGGTGGCGGTGGTGGCGGCCCCGGACGAGAAGTTCGGCGAGGCGCCCGTGGCCCTGGTGGTGCTCAAGCCCGGTGCCGAGGCGACGGAGAAGGAGCTCAAGGCGTTCTGCCGGGAGCGCCTCGCCCGGTTCAAGGTCCCCCGCGAGTTCCACGTCCGCGATTCGCTGCCCAAGGGCGGCACCGGCAAGATCCTCAAGTCGGAGCTGCGCGAGCCGTTCTGGGCGGGGATGACCCAGCGCGTGCACTGACGCTCGGGCTGGTGGCGCGCCGCTTCCGCACGAATGCGGGCGTCTGGGCGAGTGCGCGGCTCGCTGGGCGAGTGCGCGGCTCTGGCCCTCGGCTCGCGGGCGAGTGCGCGGCCCGTTGGGCGAGTGCGCGGCTCTCGGCTCTCGAGCCGCGGCTCGCTGGGCGGCTGAACCGACCGGCGCAGCGTCCCAGTCGCTCGCTGGGCGAGCGCTGCGACCGCGCGGCAGGTCAGGCCGCTCGCCCAGCGAGTCCCACGGTCGCCGCGTCGGTCAGGACGCTCGCGGGGCGGGTGGCGCGCCGCCGGGGCGAGGTTCGCACGCTCGACCTAGACCGGCATCGCCCGGCGTACGATCCCCCCGCGTGCCCAGGCCCGACGACCCACGAGGAGCCGCCATGCGCCAGTACCACCTCGCGATCGACGAGGGCGACGTCGCCCCGATCGTGCTCATGCCGGGCGACCCCGGCCGCGTCCCCGTCATCGCCGCGCGCTGGGACGAGGCGCGCCACGTGGCCACCAACCGCGAGTACGTCACCTACACGGGCGTATACCGCGGCACGCCCGTCTCCTGCACGTCCACCGGCATCGGCGCTCCGTCCACCTCGATCGCCATGGAGGAGTTGGCGCGCTGCGGGGCGCGGACGTTCATCCGTGTGGGCACGGCGGGCACGTTCCTCGACCACGTCCACAACGGCGACATGGCCATCTTCGACAGCGCCATGCGGCTCGACGGGTCTTCGAGGCTGTACGCGCCGATCGAGTACCCGGCGGTGGCCTCGCACGAGGTGGTGACCGCGGCGATCGAGGCGGCCAGGGCCCTGGGCCTCCGGCACCACGTGGGCGTGACCCGCTCCGCCGACACGTTCTACGCCGGGCACGCCGCGCCCGGCTCCTCGTACGGCGGGTACTGGCAGGCGTGGTGGAAGGACCACTTCGACGACCTCGCGCGGTTGAACGTCGTCGCGGCAGAGATGGAGGCGAGCGTCATGTTCGTGCTGGCGCGGGTGTGGGGGCTGCGCGCCGGAGGCATGGCGCTGATCCTCGACAACGCGCGTCACGTCTCGGCTGGCGCGGAGTTCGACCCGGAGGCCCAGTTCGCGCACAGCGAGGCGGGGATCGAGCGCTTGGCGGACCTCGCCTGCGAGACGGCGCGGATCCTGCACGAGCGGGACGCCGCCGCGGGCTGAGCCCCGGGCTTGGCCCGGCGGTGGCGTCGGCTCGGGGGCGACCCCCGCCGTCGGGGCCGGTGGCGCTCGAGGGAGCGCCACGGTTCCAGTTTCCGCCTCCGCCGCGCCCTTGGTTGCCCGCCGCCCGGGCACGCGTGCTCGGGCGCCCGCTGAGCGGGCATGGCCTGGGTACGCCCGCCGGCCGGGCAGCGTGGCGCATGTGCCCGCTGGCCGGGCACTGTGGCGCTCGAGGGAGCGCCCCGGTTCCAGTTTCCGCCCCCGCCGCGCTCTGCCGCCCGCTGGCCGGGCACCGTGGCGCTCGAGGGAGCGCCACAGTTC
>JAKAMV010000610.1 GCA_021812735.1 Chloroflexota bacterium
CACCGGATCGGTTGGTGTGATTCCGTTCACCTAGCGTTGCCGGGCGTCGTCCGCGCCGTGTCGACACGGCGCTGGCCAGACGGTGGCGCGGTCCCGTCGCGCCGTCTCAGGCATCATCGCCCCATGCGAATCGCCGACTTCGGGGTCGAGATCTGGATGAACCGGTGGGAGACCCGCTGCCGGTACAACCTCGCCGAGACCTGCGTGGACTCGGTGACCGTGGCCGAGCTGCTCGCGATCGCCGGCATGGACGCCGAGGACCTCGCCGCCAACCTGGCGCCGATGCGCTTGGGCTACGGCGCGATCGAGGGCAGCGACCGCCTGCGAGCCGCGATCGCCGGCCTCTACAGCACCGTGACGCCCGATCACGTGCTCGTGGCGCACGGCGCGATCGGGGCGAACCACCTCGTGTACGAGGCGCTCGTCGAGCCCGGCGACGTGGTGGTCAGCGTCGTCCCGACGTACCAGCAGCACGTCGCGGTGCCCGAGAGCCTCGGCGCCGAGGTGCGACAGGTGCGCCTGCGTGAGCCGGAGGGCTGGCGCCTGGACCTCGACGAGCTCGCCGCGGCCGCTCGCGGGTCGAAGCTGATCTCGATCACGAACCCGAACAACCCGACCGGCGCGCAGCTCGAGCCCGGTGCCCTCGCCCGGATCGCCGCCATCGCCGGCCGGGAGGGCGCCTGGATCCTCGCCGACGAGGTCTACCGTGGGCTCGACCAGGAGGGCCCGGGTGCCAGCCCGAGCTTCGCCGACCTGTACCCGCGGACCATCGCGATCGGCAGCATGTCGAAGGCGTTCTCGCTCGCCGGCCTGCGCCTCGGCTGGGTCATCGCCCCGTCGGACGTGCTCGAGGCGGTGAGCCGCCACCGCGACTACTCGGTGATCAGCGTCGGCATGGTGGACGACCTGCTGGCGGCCATCGCCCTCGAGCACGCGGACGCCATGCTGGCCCGCAACAGGGCGATCGTGCGCGCCAATCTGGCGACCCTCGACGGCTGGGTGGCCGAGGAGCCGCGGATCTCCTACGTCAAGCCCGCCGCCGGCACCACCGCCCTGCTCCGCTTCGCCGCGCCGATGACGTCGGAGGCCTTCTGCGCCCGGCTGCTGGAGGCGGAAGGCGTGCTGTTCGTGCCCGGCAGCGCGTTCGATAGCGAGGGCATGGTGCGGATCGGCTACGCGAACGACCAGGCGGTGCTCACGGCTGGCCTCGAGCGGACGTCCGCATTCCTGGCGGCGCTGGACGCGTAGGGGCTGTGCCCGCGGCGGTCAGCGCCCAGCGGACCGCACGCCACGGCTTCAGGCGATCGCGACCGGGCGCTCGATCGCCGCGTCCATCCGCAGCCGGCGGTCCCCCAGCACGCGGACGATGTAGGTGATCTCGAGGCCCGCGCCGTCGAACGACGGGGCGCAGTCGGGCGGGATGGCCAGCTGCGCCTCGGCGCCGCCCCGCAGCGAGCCGCGCGCCAGGGCAGCGACCGCGAGGATCCCCTCCGTGCCGTTGGGCGCGTTCGTCCGGCGGTGGAGCTCGATCCGCACGGTCCCGTCGGGGGCGGACGGCCACACGGCGCGCACGCCGAGCAGCGTGCCCGGGCGCGCAGGAAGCGGCGTGGTGACCGACACCTCCGCCCCGCCCGGCGCCGCGTACGTGTCCAGCATGGCCAGCCCGCCCTGCTCGCCCACGCCCGCTCGGATCAGGTCGGGGTTCTGGAGCACCGGGACGAGGCAGGCGACGAACGGGTCCTCGTGCATCGCCACGTCCCACCGGACGTCCAGCGCCCACGCCACGATTGCCTCGCCCAGGTGGGCGGAGGGCGGGCCGAGCCGGGGCGCAGGCAGGGTGAAGGACGTGTCGAGCGTGCTTCCCGCCGGGAGCTCGAGCGGGATCACCGGATCGGTGAACGGGAGCTCCTCGAAGAGCTGCCCGTCGGCCTGGACCCACTCCTCGGTCGTGGACGTGTTCGTGGCGGCGTCACGGTGCGACTCGCTTTGCCGGCGCTCCACGAGCTTGAGGCCGAGCAGCCGGACGCCCGCGCTCCGGGCACGGATGTCCTCGGCCGCCGTCACCGAGATTCGAGCCTGGATCGACTCGCCGACCAGGACGGGCCCGCTGATCTCGACACCGCCCCGCAGCGGTCCGGCGCCGGGGCGGACGAGCTCCTCGGGGCGGACGAAGTGGAGCGGGTGGGAGCCGTCGGGTCCAGCCAGCCGGTGGCGGTCGAGCGCGTCGAACGGCGATGGGCTGGACCCCTGGTGCCGGGTCAGACGCGGTCCCGAGCCGAACGGATCGAGCAGGAAGGTCACGGAGTTCCCCCAGGAGTGGCGATGTCGCGCCAGGCGATGATCGCACCCGCCGCACCGTCATCGCGCGGCGGATCCGCGGCGCCGCCGGTCCGGTGAGCCCGCCCGGCGTGAGCCGTCGCCGCCGGGACATGACGTACCCTTGCTGGGCGGTCGCCCGAGCGTCTGCCGGCCGTCATGAGGCAGCCCCGCTCCACGTCCCGCCGGGGAGCCCGGCCGCGCGCTCGCCGGCTGCAGGAGGTCCCGGGATGCTGCTGCTCGACTCGGCCGACGTGCAGGCCGCCCGACGCGCCGCCGACCTCGGCTTTGTGCGCGGGGCCACCACGAACCCCACCCTCATGGCGGCCTCCGGCCGGCCCGCGGAGGCGGTCATCCCGGAGATGGCGGACATCCTGCCGGGCACCGTGTTCTACCAGCTGACCTCCGAGACGCCGCAGGCGCGTGAGGCCGAGGCGCGCCGGCTCGCCGCCCTCCGCCCGGGCCGGGTCGGGATCAAGGTGCCCACGACCACCCAGAACCTGGCGCTCGTGGCGCGGCTCACGGCCGACGGGCTGACGTGCGCGATGACCGCGATCTTCAGCCCCGGCCAGGCGCTCCTCGCGCTCGAGGCGGGGGCCGCATTCGTGATCCCCTACGTCAACCGGACGACGCGCCTGTACGGCGATGGCCCGGGCCTGGTCCGGCAGATGCGCGCCGTGATCGACGCGTGCGGATCGCCGATGCGGATCCTCGCGGCCAGCGTGAAGTCGCCCGACGAGGCGGTGGCAGCGCTCCTGGCCGGTGCCCACGACCTGACGCTGCCGCTGGCGGTCATCGAGGCGCTGGGCGAGCACCCGGGATCGCTGGCGGCCATCGAGGAGTTCGGCGCTGAACTCCGGGGGGCCGCGGAGGGCGCACACTAGACCCCATGACCGCACCGACGCAGCCCGGCGCCGCCGCGCCCAACCCATCCTCGCCGTCCGCCGCGCCCTCCCCGGACGATCTGGCGCGCTACCGCGACAACCTGCAGGGCGAGGTTGACGCGATCGCGCTCTACACGCGGCTCGCCGAGCTCGAGGAGAGCCGGGCGCTCAAGGACTTCTACACCCGCATGGCCGCCACCGAGGAGGTGCACGCGGGTGTCTGGCGGCAGCGGCTGTCCGACGCGGGGCAGGATCCGGGGACGGTGCGGGTCGGCTGGCGGACCAGGATCCTCATGGCCGTGGCGCGGGTCTTCGGCCCCGGCGTGGTCGTGCCGACCATCGCCGAGCGCGAGGCGGCCGACCAGGGGATGTACGACGAGCAGTCCGAGTCCCTCGCGCGGATGCCCGGCGACGAGCGCTCGCACGCGCGGCTATTCCGCGAGCTGGCAGGCGGACGGGGCGTCGAGGGCGGGGCCATCGCCCGGATCGAGGGGCGCCATCGCGCGGGCGGCGGCAACCAGCTCCGGGCCGCGGTGCTCGGCGCCAACGACGGCCTGGTGTCCAACCTGTCCATCGCGATGGGTGTCGCCGGGGCGTCGGGCGGCGGCCGTGCCGTCCTGATCGCGGGCCTCGCCGGCATGCTGGCGGGCGCGCTGTCGATGGCGATCGGCGAGTGGCTGTCGGTGCAGAGCGCCCGCGAGCTGTTCGCGCACCAGGTCAAGACCGAGCGCGAGGAGCTCCTGGCCGTCCCCGACGAGGAGGAGGAGGAGCTGGCGCTGATCTACCAGGCGAAGGGCCTCCCCGAGTCGCAGGCCCGCGAGATGGCCAGGACGCTGGTCGGCGGCGACCCCAACCTCGCCGTCGACACGCTCGCGCGCGAGGAGCTCGGCATCGACCCCGATGAGCTGGGCGGCTCGGCCTGGGTGGCGGCCCTGACCTCCTTCTTCCTGTTCGCGGCCGGCGCCATCGTGCCCATCCTGCCGTTCGTCGTCTCCGAGGGCACGTCCGCGGTCGTCGCGTCGATCGTGATCTCTGCCGTTGCGCTGTTCCTCGTGGGGGCCGCGATCACCGTCGTCACCGGCAGCAGCGCGATCCGCACGGGCGGGCGCCAGGTGCTGCTCGGGCTGTTCGCAGCGGCCGTCACCTTCGGCCTCGGGACGCTTGTGGGCCACGCGGTGGGCTGAGGCACGGCCGGGGCTCGGCTGAACCGTCCGGCCGGGGAGGTGACGATGGGCGACTGGCGCGAACGGCTGAGGGGCGATCCGCTGCCGTGGCTCCTCGAGGGATCGGAACCGGCCGTCCGCCACCTCGCGCTGCGGGACGTCCTCCACCGACCCGCCGACGACGCCGACCTCATCGCCGCCCGCGAGGCGGGCACGCGCGAGGGGCCGATCGCCGCGATCCTCGCGCCCAGCACGCGAACGGCTGGTGGGCGGAGCCCGGGCCCGGATACTCGCCCAAGTACGCCGGCACCGTGTGGCAGGTGATCTTCCTCGACCAGCTGGGCGCCGACCCGGCGTGCGCGGGCGTCCGGCTCGCGTGCGAGTACGTGCTGGAGCACACGCAGACCCAGCGGGGCGGCTTCGGCTACTGGCAGGGCCGAGCCCGCAGGGCGCCGCCGCCGCCTGCGAACGCGATCCACTGCCTCAACGGCAACCTCGTCCGGGCGCTGATCGGGTTCGGCTGGCTCGACGATGCGCGTGTCCGGCGCGCCGTCGACTGGGAGGCGGCCGCGATCACCGGCGACGGAGAGGTCGCGTGGTCCGCCAACACGCCCGGCCCCGGCTTCCGGTGCGGCGCGAACTACGGCGAGCCGTGCGCCTGGGGAGCGGCGAAGGCGCTGCTCGCCCTCGCGCGGATCCCGGCGGGGCGCCGCTCGCCGGCCGTTGCCGCGGCTGTGGAGGCCGGTGTCGAGTTCCTCCTGTCGCGCGACCCGGCCGTGGCGGACTACCCGATGCCGCCGGGCAATGCGGCGCCCAGCTCGTCGTGGTTCAGGCTGGGCTTCCCGTCGGGCTACGTCGCCGACGTGCTCCAGGTCCTCGAGGCGCTTGCGGAGGCGGGCGCCGGGCGCGATCCGCGCCTCGGCCACGCAGTCGACTGGCTGGTCTCGCAGCAGGACGAGCACGGCCGCTGGGCGAACCGGTACGCGTACGCCGGGAAGATGGTCGTGGACATCGACCGGCCGGGCGAGCCCAGCCCGTGGGTGACGCTGAGGGCGTCCCGGGTGCTGGCGGCGTTTGGCTGAGGCCGCCACACGCCCCTTGGCCCCGGTGCGGTCCCGGGCCGCCGGTCGCAGGCGAGCGGGTCAGTGGCCGTGGCCGTCCAGGCGCACGCCCGCCTCGACCCGGATCGGCAGGCGGTTCTCCGCAGGGGTGATCGGGCACGAGAAGCGCGGGCTGTAGACGCACGAGGGGTGGTAGCAGCGGTTGAAGTCGATCGTCCACAGCCCGCCGGCGTCCGGGGTCACCTCCACGTATCGCCCTGCGGGGTACGTCTCGACCCCGCTGGTCGCGTCCATGAACGGGAGGAACAGCCGCTCGTCAAGCACCCCGTCCTCGAGGAACTGGTACACGACCAGCCGATGCTCGGCCCCGTCCCTCGCGAACGTGAACTGGCCCGCCCGGACGGCGGGCCGCGGCGCACCTCGCGTCGCCTCCATCTCGAAGCTCACCGGAGCGGCACCGGCGTAGGGCTCCAGGGACAGGCACCGCAGCCGCCAGCTCTCGTCGATCGGGAAGTGTGGAATGCCGCCGTAGCCTTCGCGCTCCTCCGGGGGGAGCGGGCTGTGCGGTGACGTGCGCAGGTAGGCGTCGTCGTCGGCCCACTCCCGCTCGATGGCGGCGCGGTAGGCTGGGTCGCCGGTCACCGGCTGCGGATCGGTCACGGGACGCCTCGGATGCAAGACTGGACGCTCAGCATCCCACCCGACTGGCGTCCCGTCGAGCAGGAGGGAGCGAGTGCGGGTGCTCGCAGCGCGCGCCCGGTCCGACTCGCGGGCCGCTCGCCTATTCCGCGAACCGCTCCTCGCGCCACGGGTCGGCGTCGTTGTGGTAGCCGTACCGCTCCCAGAAGCCCGGCTGGTCGTGGTTGAGGAACTCCAGTCCGCGGATCCACTTGGGGCCCTTCCAGAAGTAGCGCTTGGGCACGATCAGCCGGAGCGGGAACCCATGGTCCGGCTCGAGC
>JAKAMV010000611.1 GCA_021812735.1 Chloroflexota bacterium
GCCGCCGTCAGCCACGAGAGCTGTGCCACGACCGGCGCCATGGAACCCCAGAGCGGCGCGCCCGCCTGGGCGGTCCGCTGCAGGACCAGGCTGCCCACCCCGATCGGCCCGAGCCCGATCCAGAGCGAGGGCGCCAGGGGCGCCGCCGGCAGCGGATGGAAGATCAGCCGGTCGTACAGGAGCGAGGCCACCAGCACGAACAGCACGAACCCCATCCCCCAGAACGCGTAGGCGCCGAAGAGCAGCGCGGCCGCGTCCTCGCGCCCCACGCGCGGCATCAGCGGGAGCAGGGCGAGAGGAACCACGATGTTGACCACGGGCGGGATGAACCACGCCCCGTTCGCCAGCTCGGGTCCCACCGGGTGCGTGATGAAGAGCAGGTGGGCGAAGAGCACGCTGACCACGAAGGCCAGCACCAGGCCCAGCGCGGCCAGGATTCCCACCGTCCAGGCGACATCCCTCGGGGCACCCACTGATGGCCCGATGGTCGCGATCCCCACGGCCAGGACGAGGATGCCGCCGGGGAACGTCCCGTAGAGCGCGCCGGCCACCGGGCTGCTCAGGTCCTGGCGGGCCGCGTCTGGGTGCTGGATCCAACGCGCGACGTAGGGGATCCCGAGCAGGATCCCGAGCACGGCCGAGAGCGCGACCATGGCCACGCCGAAGGCCCTGGCGAGATCGCCGAGGCCCGCGATCTGCCCCGGGTTCTGGTAGGCGATGATCCCGACGATGGCGGTGCCCATGACGGCGCCGTACCAGCCGGGGTGGAACTCGCGCAGCTGCAGCGTGTGCGCGGCCTCCATGTCTTCCGCGGAGAACAGGGTGATGGACACGAAGAAACCTCCGGGGGGCTGACGAACGAACCGAGGAACCGGGTGGTCGTCAGGGTGGGGACGGGCACCCGGGACGCGCGGCGCACCGTCGGGGCGCGGCCCGCACCTGCGGACGCATCGGGCGTCGCATCACAGCAGATCCAGCGCCATCTTGAGCGCGATCACCCAGAGCAGGACCCCGATGATCCGCTTGAGCTGGGCTCCCGTCAGCCGCGTCTGCATCACGTGCGACCCCGCCAGCGACCCTGCCCCGGCCAGCAGCGCCATGGTGAGCGTGAAGCGTGGGTCGATGCCGCCTAGGGCGGCGTGGCCGGCGAAGCCCGAGAGCGACGAGAAGAACACGGCGAGCGCCGTGGTGCCGGCCGCGACCTTGGGCTCCAGGCCGAGCCAGGTGAGACCGGGCAGGATGATGTTGCCGCCGCCGACGCCCAGCAGGCCCCCGAGGAACCCGGCCACGCCTCCCACCCCCGCGCCAACGCCGACCTCGGCGGTCCGGGACAGCGCGCGGCGGCTGGATCTGGCACGGTAGGAGAGCATCATCGCGCCGGCGAAGACGAGAAAGCCGACGAAGAGCGCCAGCAGCACGCGCCGGTCGACGCTGGCGGTCAGGCGGGCACCGAATGGCGCCAGGGCCACCGCGGCCAGCAGCACCGGCACCCCCGCATGCCAGTCGATGAGCCGCCCCCGCCAGTAGGCGACCGTGGCCGCCGAGAGGCTGACCGCGTTCAGCAGCAGCGCCGTCGAGGTCGCCTGGCCCAGCGGCACGCCCAGGTAGTAGAAGAGCGGCACGAAGAGGAACGCGGCGCCCAGGCCGGCCATCGCCATGACGCCCGAGAAGACGAAGACGCTCGCCCCACCGACCGCGTAGAGCAGCACGGTTCGAACAGCCTCGCACTCAGCGCGGATAGCCCGAACAGGCCGCGCACACGAGCCGCCCCTCCGCCACGCGGAGGTACGGCTCGGCGACGAGCTCGCCGCAGGATGGGCAGACCGCGAAGCGGACCACTTCCTCGGGCTCGCTCCACGTGCGGAGCTCGACCGGGCCGACGGTCATGATCTCGTCTGCCGGCGCGTCCCAGATCAGGTGCACCACCTCCATCTGTTCCTCGTCGGGGATCTGCGAGGCCGGCACGCCCGCGGCACGCTTCTGCATGAAGGAGGTTGCGCGGATCTTCGGCTGGAGGGTGGGCCGGTACGCGACCCGGACGGCTCGTCGGGCGCCCTTGTCGACCAGGGTGACCGCAAACTTCCCCTCCCCCGACTTCTCGATGTTGCCCTTGCCGAAGGTGCACCCAGTGGTGAACTGGATCCCGTCGCCGAAGCACATCCCGCCGTGGTAGTCGCCGGTCTCGATGATCGCGTGCAGCTCCTTGGCGCCGGCGCGCGTGACGCCCAGCTCCCGCATCGCGGCCAGGCCCAGCCGCACGCCGGCCGTGCTGGCCCAGCACTTGTGGCCGTGGAAGGCCAGGGCCTGGTTCAGGATCTCTGCATCGTCCATGGATCGTTTCCCCGGTGGCTAGTAGACGAGGACGTGGGGGGCCGAGCTCAGCTCGAGGAGGAAGCGCCCGGCGGCGACCACCTCGGCGTTCTCGACGAGCTGCGAGGCGGCGTCGATGCCGCGCTTGTTGACGCCGAGCGGGCAGGCCAGCAGCCGCCCTCCGAGCTCGCGGTAGTCGGCCAGCGGCTTCGACAGGGGCGGGTAGCCGTCGACGGCGACGCGGGTCGCGTCGCTCAGCAGCGCCAGGGTCCCCGTCAGCAGGCCGCCTCCGGCCCCCAAGACGAGGATGCGCAGCGCGAACAGCAGCGCGAACAGCAGCCTCGGCGACGGCTTGCCGTGTGCGACGGCCTGAGCATGCAGCGTAGGGCTCGCGACAGCCGAGGTCGGGGAGGTGGCGTTCATTGAGGATGCCGCTCTGCATACGGAGGCGGGGAGGCGTAGGGCGCGATGCCTTTGCCTCCCCGCCGGTTCGTTCGTCGTGGCGACGGCCCCGGCCGGCCAGCGGGGCAGGCCCGGCGGTGCTCATGCCGTCAACATCTCAGGCGCAACTGTGACAAGGTCGGCTGAGGCGCGCCTGGGTCGCGCGGCCCGTTGTCGCAGGGCCGGATGGCCCGCGCCGCCCCGGTTGCCTGCACGTTCTCTCCCCGTTGCACGGCACCGGGGCTCGGCGGGGCGCATCATCCATGCGCGGCCTCGCTGCTGTGTCGAACGTGTGGAACCTCCGGCTGGACTGAGGGACTTCGATGGGAACGGTTGACTCTGCGTCGGTCAGCACCGCCGTCGTGACGCCCGCGACCGCCGCCCTGACCGGCCTCTCGAGCAAGGAGGCCGCGCGTCTCCTTCTCCAGCACGGTCCCAATACGACCCCCGAACAACACGTGTCGACCGTGCGCCTGCTGATCGGCAAGCTCTGGGCCCCGGTCCCGTGGATGCTCGAGGTGACCATCGCCCTCGAGCTCGGCCTGGGCAAGACGCTCGAGGCGGTCGTGGTCGCGGCGTTGCTGCTCTTCAATGCGCTCGTCAGCTGGGTGCAGGAGAGCCGCGCCCAGGAAGCACTCTCGCTGCTCCGCAAGCGCCTGAGCGTGGTGGCGCGTGTCCTGCGGGATGGCGCCTGGCAGCGCCTTCCGGCGCAGGAGCTGGTGCCCGGGGACGTGGTCCACCTGCGGGTGGGGGACGTGGTGCCCTCCGACGTCGCGCTCGCCGACGGGCTGCTCGAAGTCGACCAGTCGGCCCTGACCGGCGAGTCCCTGCCGGTCGAGGTCGGCGAGGGTCACGCGGTGTACGCGGGCAGCACGGTGACCCGCGGCGAGGCAACCGGCACGGTCACCGCGACCGGCGGTGGGACGTATTTCGGGCACACCGCCGAACTCGTCCGGACGGCCCGAACTGCCAGCCACCTGGAGGCGGTCGTCACGCGGATCGTGCGCGCGCTGGTCGCGCTCGACCTCGCGCTCACGGTCCTGGTGGTGGGGATCGGCCTGGCCAGTCACGGAACGGTCACTGAGATGCTCTCCTTCGGGGTGGTCCTGCTGCTTGCCTCGGTCCCCGTCGCGCTGCCTGCCACGTTCGCGCTGGCCGGGGCCCTCGGCGCCCACGAGCTGGCCGAACGCGGGGTCCTCACCACGCGGCTGTCCGCCATCGAGGAGGCAGCCGGCATGGACGTGGCCTGCACCGACAAGACGGGCACCATCACGCTCAACCAGCTCGCCCTGTCGGAGACGGTCGCCTACCCACCCGAGACCCAGGCCACGCTGCTCGCCCTCGCCTGCCAGGCGTCGGACGAGGCCACCCAGGACCCCATCGACCTGGCCATCCTGGCCGGCGCTGGGGCGGCGGGGATCGACCTGTCCGCCATACGCCGGGTCGCCTTCACGCCGTTCGCGCCCGAGACCAAGATCTCGGAGGCGCGCGTCGAGATGGCGGGGACCACGCGTCGCGTGGTGAAGGGTGCGCCACCGGTGGTCGCGACGCTCTGCGCCGACCCCCCGGCGTCCCTCGAGAGGGACCTGGAGTCGATGGCGGAGCGCGGGCTGCGGGTGCTCGCGGTCGCGGCCGGCGAGGCGGAGCGGCTGCAGCTGGTTGGTCTGGTGGGGCTGCAGGACCCGCCGCGGCCGGAATCTCGCGCGCTGGTCGCCAGTCTGGAGGGGCTCGGACTGCGCGTGATCATGATCACCGGGGACACCCTGCCCACCGCCCGGGCGATGGCCGCGGAGGTGGGCCTCGAAGGTTCGGCCTGCGAGGCCGCCGAGATCCGGGAACGTGCGCTCCCGCCCACCTGCGCGGTGCTCGCCGACGTGCTTCCGGAGGACAAGTTCGACCTGGTCCGCCGGTTGCAGGAGCAGGGCCACGTCGTGGGCATGACGGGCGACGGGGTGAACGACGCACCCGCCCTCAGGCAGGCGGAGGTCGGGATCGCGGTGGCGAACGCGACCGACGTCGCCCGCGCGGCAGCCAGCATCGTGCTGACGCAGCCGGGCCTGGGGGATGTCGTGGCCGCCATCGAGCTCAGCCGGCGGATCTACCAGCGCATGCTGACTTACGCGCTGAACTCCAGCATCAAGAAGCTCGAGGTGCCGGTCTTCCTGAGCCTGGTCTTCCTGGCCACCGGCCGCATTGCGCTGAGCCCGCTGCTGATGGTGCTGCTGCTCTTCGCCAACGACTTCGCGACCATGGCCATCACCACCGACCGGGCGCCATCGTCGCGCCGGCCCAACCGCTGGGCGGTCCAGCCGTTGCTGCTGGGCGCGCTCGGGGTCGCGCTGCCATCGCTCGCGTTGACGCTTGCCGTCTTCTGGGCGGGCGGTGCTGTGCTCGGCCTGGATGCGGTTCGCCTCCAAACGCTCGCCTTCGTGACGCTGGCCGTTGGCAGCCAGGCGACCGTCTACCTGGTGCGCGAGCCACGTCGGCTCTGGAGTTCGCGGCCGGGCCCCTGGCTCACGGCGGCCTCAGCGGGGGCGATCCTGGCCGTGGCCGCGCTGGCCGGTGCCGGCTGGCTGATGGCGCCGCTCAGCCCGGTGGTCGTGGCGGCGGTGCTTGCGGCCGTGGGACTCTGGGCGGTGCTGATCGACTGGTTCAAGGTGCGGCTCTTCGGACGGCTGGGCCTGCACGTGGTATAGCCGGCTCCGGCGGCCAGAGCACCGGGCAGGGTCAGGCAGCCGGAGCCGCGTCGTCCGACGCGCGCAGCAGCAGTACCGGCACCGTCGCGCGGCGGATCACGCCTTCGGCCACGCTGCCCAGGATGAGGTGCGCCAGGCCGTGGCGCCCGTGGGTGCCCATCACGATCAGGCCGGCGCCCCAGCGGTCCGCTTCCGCGAGAATCTCGGCGGCCGGGTCGTCCACGTCGGTCTCGAGCATGACCGACTCGGCGGCGATACCTGCGGTGCGCGCCTCTGCCAGGGCGGCATCGAGGATGCGGGCCCCCGACTCACGGAGCGCGGCATCCATGGTGTCGTAGTTGATGAACGCCATCTCGGCCCACGGCGCCAGCGCCACGCCGAGGTCGATCACGTGGGCGACCTTGAGGGCCGCGTGCTGGTCCGAGGCCAGTCGGAGGGCCTCCCGGTATGCCCGGGTCGAAGGCCCGCTGCCGTCGACCGCGGCCAGGATTCGATCGTACATGGGGAGTCCTCCTTCTGCCGTCACCTCCGACGGTCTCCACACAAGACGTGGGCCACCATACAGCCGGGACACGGGCGCCGGAACCACGCGCGTCCTCGCAGTCGCCCCCGGACGATGCGATCGACCACCGTCCGGCCAGGAGCGACAGTGCCACGAGCCATTGGCGGCCATGTCTCGAGCGTGGGGCATCCGCCCTCGATCGCCGGTGCGAGCCCGCGGCTCGACCACGCAAGACGCGCCCGTTCAACCGGTGCCGCCGAGCGCAAGATCGATGGCCCACGCGGCCAGCCCGGCCCCGAACACAACCAAAAGGTTCCAGCGGGCCATCCGCACGGCGACGAACGCCACCCCGAGCCCCAGCATCCCCGACAGGAACGAGAGGCCGAACAGCAGCGCGGTGAGGATCGACAGCAGCACCATCTC
>JAKAMV010000612.1 GCA_021812735.1 Chloroflexota bacterium
GCGTCTACACCGGCGGCGACGCGATCAACCCGGTCAACGGCGAGCGCATCCCGGTCTACGTGGCGGACTACGTGCTGATGGGCTACGGCACGGGCGCGATCATGGCGGTCCCCGCCCACGACGAGCGCGACTTCGCGTTCGCCCGCAAGTTCGACCTGCCGATCGTCAACGTGGTCATGCCCCGCGACGCCGACGCGGACGCCGTCCTGGACGAGGCGTTCACGGCCCACACGACCGACGAGGTCATGGTCAACTCAGGGCGGTTCACAGGCCGCGCGGCGGCCGACGCGTGGCACGAGATCGTCGCCTGGCTGCGCGATCGCGGCCTGGGCGACAACGCCGTCACCTACCGGCTGCGCGACTGGCTGATCAGCCGCCAGCGCTACTGGGGCACGCCGATCCCGGTGATCCACTGCCCGGACTGCGGCCCGGTGCCGGTGCCCGAGGGCGACCTGCCGGTGCTGCTGCCCGACACCGTGGACTACCAGGGCTCGGGCGACAACCCGCTGAACCGCGACGAGGCGTTCCTGCGGGTCGACTGCCCGCGGTGCGGCAAGGCCGCGCGCCGCGAGACCGACACGATGGACACATTCATCGACAGCTCCTGGTACTGGTTCCGCTACCTCTCCCCGCACTACGAGGCGGGCCCCGTGGACCCGACGCTCGTGGAGCAGTGGACGCCGGTCGACCAGTACACCGGCGGCGCCGAGCACGCGGTCATGCACCTGCTGTACAGCCGGTTCTTCACCAAGGCGATGCGCGACCTGGGCCTGGTGGACCAGGACGAGCCGTTCCGGCGCCTGTTCAACCAGGGCCAGATCCTGGGCGCCGACGGCGAGCGGATGAGCAAGTCGCGGGGCAACGTCGTCGACCCCGACGACCTCGTGACCCGCTACGGCGCCGACACGGTCCGGCTGTTCCTGATGTTCATGGGCCCGTGGGACCAGGGCGGCCCGTGGAGCCCGACCGGCATCGGCGGCGTGAGCCGGTTCCTGGGCCACGTGTGGGCGATCGCGACCGACCCGCACGGCCGCGAGCCGTCAGACCCGCACGCAGGGGAGCTGCCAGCCGGCGAGACGGAGGCGCAGGCCCGCGACCGCATGCGCTCCGCGGCCCACCGCACCCTGCGGGACGTCACCGCGGACTACGAGGGATTCCGCTGGAACACGATGGTCGCCAAGCTGATGGAGCTGTCCAACGTCCTGTACCGGTATCGCGGGACGTCAGTCGCCGGGCTGGCCGAGTGGGACGAGGCCGTCCGCCTGCTGCTGCTCATGCTGGCGCCTGCCGCGCCCCACCTCACCGAGGAGCTCTGGTCCCGGCTCGCCGAGGCCCGCGGGGAGCCGTGGGAGTCGATCCACGTCCAGCGCTGGCCCGAGGTGGACGAGCGGGCGGTCGTCGAGGCGACCCGCGAGGTCCCGATCCAGGTCAACGGCAAGCTGCGCGACCGGGTCACGGTGGACGCGGGCATCAGCGACATCGAGCTCGAGCAGGTCGTGATGGCGCGCGACAAGGTGATCGCGGCGATCGGCGACGGGAAGGTCGCGCGAATCATCCACGCCGGCGGCGGCAAGCTGGTCAACATCGTCGTCAAGGCGTAGCGCCCGGCAGGGTCCCGGTGGCCGGCTGACGGGGCCGCGGCGTGGCCCTATCGACCGGGCCGGGTGACGGACGGGCCGCCCGACGGCCCAGACGGCGCGGGAGGCCTCACGGACGACACGGTCGGACCGACGCGCGGCCCATTCGGCGGGGCGGGCGTCCATACGGCCACAGCCTGGCCCGGCAGGCAGCCTAGCCCGACAGCGCCACTTCGAACACGAGCCCCGAGCGGCGATCAGGCCCCGCCCCTGCTCACGCCGTCCGCGTCCCGGCCGACTCGAAGGACATCGCCCGCTGGAAGGCCGCGGCTCGCATCGAGTCGGGGATCGCGACGGCGCCGCCCAGGGCGCGCGCGTGGATCGACGTCTGCGCGGCCTCCTCGACGACGCCGAGGGCCATCGCCGCCAGGCCGATGGTGCGGTGGAACACGAGCACGCCGTGGTTGGCGAGCAGGACGGCCGGGTTGCCGGGTCGGACGGCGCGCCGGATCTCCGCCACGGCCTCGTCGGAGCCCCGCGGTGCATACCCTGCCAGAGGCACGCCCTCGGCGAGGCCGAACATCGCGAGCGCCTCGATCCAGCAGTCGATCGGCTGGTTCGCCACGGCGAAGGCGGTGGCGTACGGGGCGTGCGTGTGGACGACGCAGCCCACCTCGGGGTTGTCCGCGTACATCGCGGTGTGCATCGCCACCACCTCGCCCTGGATCGGCGGCAGGTTTCCTTCGAGCAGCCGCCCGTCCAGCCCGACTCGCGCGATGCCCGCCGGCGTCAGCCCGTGCAGCGACGTCGCGGACGTGAAGTACATCTCGTCACCCCCGGGCGCCCGGAGGCTGACGTTGCCGTGGCCGTTGTGCGAGATCGCCCCGCCGGCGAGCACGACCCCTGCCGCAGCGATGACCTCGTCCACCAGCGCGCTGTCCATGTTCGGGACGCTCCTCTACTCCTGCTGTCGGGCGGGCGCCCGAGACGCGCATCGTGGCACCACGCACCCGATCCGTCTTGCGGCGTTCCGGCGGCCTCCCGGCGGCGCCGGGCAGACGGGCCGGGCAGCCGGCCAGCACCGAGTCGCGCGAGACGGCACGATAGGCGCGCGCGCCATCCCCACCCCCAGCAGCGGAGAAGTGTCCTCGCATGTGCGGCGTCTTCGGCTATGTGACCCACCGGGACGAGGCGCTCGGCCCGATCCTGGTGGAGGCCGCCCGGCGGCTCACCTACCGCGGCTATGACTCGGTCGGGGCGGCCACGTTCCGCGACGGCGCCATCGACCTGCGCAAGGACGTGGGCCGGGTGGACGCCGTGGCCGAGCGCCACGGCCTGCACGAGATGCGCGGCAACCGCGGCATCACGCAGCTGCGCTGGGCGACGTTCGGCGAGCCGTCGCAGGCAAACGCCCAGCCACACCTCGACTCGGGCGGCGCCATGTGCGGCGCCCACAACGGCAACGTGGTCAACAACGTCGAGCTGATGGCCGAGTTCACCGCCGAGGGGATGACGGTCCGCTCGCAGAACGACGGCGAGAGCTGCGTCCACGCTGTCGAGCGCTACGTCCGGCGCGGCGAGGCGCCGATCGAGGCGATCCGCCACGCCTACGCCGACCTCGAGGGCGACTACGCCTTCGTCATCGGGCAGGCGGACGACGACCGGCTGTACGCGTTCAAGAAGGGCTCCGGGCTCGTTGTCGGCCTCGGCGAGGGGTTCACCTGCGTCTCGTCCGACCTGCCGTCGATCCTGCCGCTCACGCGCCGCGTCGTCCGCCTCCGCGACGGCGAGATCGTGACGCTGTGGGCGGACCGCGTCGAGGTGCGCTCGGTGGCCGACGGCGAGCTCGTCGACCGGCCGCCCGAGCTGGTCACCGAGTCGATGGAGGTGGCGCAGAAGGGCGGCTACCCCCACTTCATGGAGAAGGAGATCCACGAGCAGCCGCAGGTCGCGCGCGAGCTGCTCCACCTGCTCGACGCGAGCGCGGACGTGGAGCCGCTGATCCAGCAGCTGCGCGATGCCCGCCACCTCCACATCGTCGCCTGCGGCACCAGCTACCACGCCGCGCTGCTCGGCTCGGTCTACCTCGCGCAGCTCGCCGGCCGCGTCGCGATCCCGGTCCTTGCCCCGCAGTTCATCGCGCAGTACGCGCCCGCGGTCGGGCCCGCCGACGCCGGCATCTTCGTCAGCCAGTCGGGCGAGACCAAGGACGTGCTCAACGCGCTCGGGGCGGCCGAGCGTCGCGGCATGGCCAGCTTCGGCCTGGCCAACGTGGTGGGCTCTGCGCTGACCCGGGCGACCCAGCTCTGCCTGCCGCTGGGCTGCGGCTTCGAGATCAGCGTCCCGGCCACCAAGACGTTCACCAACCAGGTGATCGCCTTCCTGTACCTGGCGTACCGGATGGCGGGCCGGGACACAGGCGAGCTTGTCCGTGTGCCGGAGCTGATGGAGGCGACGATCGAGTCGGTCGAGCCCCAGGTCCGGGCGCTCGCGGCCGAGCTGGCCGACCGCGACGACCTCTACTGCCTCGGCTACGGCGCCACGTACCCCATCGCCCTCGAGGGCGCCCTCAAGCTCAAGGAGGTCACCTACGCGCACTGCGAGGGGATGCTCTCGACCGAGTTCAAGCACGGCCCGCTGTCGGCCGTGAGCACCGGCTACCCGATCCTCTTCGCGGCCGGCCCCGACGACGTCCCGCTCATCATCAGCGGCATCAACGAGGTCAAGGTGCGCGGCGCGCGGACGATCACGATCGGCCAGGAGGACGCGCGGCTGCGCGCGAACGGCGACGACCTCATCCCCATCCCCGCCTCGGACCCGCAGGTCAGCGCGCTGCTGGCGGTGCTGCCGCTCCAGCTCCTCGCGTACCACCTCAGCGTGCTGCGCGGCTTCGATCCCGACTTCCCGCGGAACCTGTCCAAGACGCTCACGGTCGACTGACGGCCGCGGCCGCAGCGCCGGCACGAGGTGGCCGCGCTGCACAGGCGCGCTACGATTCGGGTGCCTCTCTTGGCGACGATCCGGACGCTGGAGCTCGCGATGCTGACCCACGACACGATCCGCCGAGCGCCCAAGGCGCTTCTCCACGACCACCTCGACGGCGGCCTCCGCCCGACGACCGTGGTCGACCTCGCGTCCGAATACGGCTACCGCGACCTGCCGACGACCGATCCGGCCGAGCTCGCCCGCTGGTTCACCCGCGGCGCCGACCGCAAGAGCCTCGAGCTCTACCTCGAGACGTTCGCCCACACCGTCGGCGTCATGCAGGAGCGGGACGCGATCATCCGCGTCGCCGCCGAGTGCGCCGAGGACCTGGCCGCTGACGGCATCGTGTACGCGGAGGTCCGCTACGCCCCCGAGCTGTCGACGCAGCGCGGCCTGACGCTCGACGAGGCCGTCGAGGCGAACCTCGAAGGGTTCCGGATCGGCGCGGGACGCGCGGCGGCGAGCGGGCGGCCCATCGTGATGCGGATGCTGGTGACGGCGATGCGCCAGGCGGCGCGCTCGGTCGCCGTGGCCGAGTGCGCGGTCCGGTGGCGAGACGCCGGCGTGGTCGGCTTCGACATCGCCGGCCCGGAGGCGGGCTATCGGCCGACCCGACACCTCGACGCCTTCGACCGCATCCGGCACGAGAACTTCCACATCACGATCCACGCGGGCGAGTCGTTCGGGTTGCCATCGATCTGGGAAGCCGTGCAGTTCTGCGGGGCGGAGCGGCTCGGCCACGGCGTGCGCATCGTCGACGACATCGAGGCGCGCCCGGGCGGTGAGGTCGCCCTGGGGCGCCTGGCCTCGTACGTGCGGGACCGGCGCATCCCGCTCGAGATGTGCCCCACCTCGAACGTGCACACGGGCGCCGCCGCGTCGATCGAGGACCATCCCTTCGACCTCCTCCGCCGGCTCCGGTTCCGGGTCACCGTCAACACCGACAACCGCCTGATGAGCAACGTCTCCCTGTCGTCGGAGTTCGCCGCCCTCGACGCGGCCTTCGGGCTGGGGCTGGGCGAGATGGAGTGGCTCACGATCAACGCGATGAAGAGCGCCTTCGCCCCGTTCGACGAGCGGCTGCGGATCATCAACGAGATCGTCAAGCCCGGGTACGCTCACCTGCGCGCCGAGCAGAGCCATGTGCTCACGGCCGCCACCTGAGACGGCCTCCGGACAGACGGAGGGCGAACACCGAGGAACCGAGGGGAGAGCACGTTGAGCGACGGACAGTCGGCACCCGAGACGCGCGGCGTCTCGGTGACGCTCCTGGCGACGGTCGACCTCGCGGGCGAGATCGAGGGCATGGCGGGCCGCCAGCTCCGGATGCGCATGGTGACGATCGAGCCCGGCGGCGTCTTCGGGCCCGTCCACGACCACGTCGGCCGACCTGGCACGGTCTACATCCTGCACGGGATCATCACCGACCACCGGGACGGGGCCACCACGGACTACGGGCCTGGTGTCGGCTGGCCGGAGGACCGCAACACGCTCCACTGGCTCGAGAACCGGGGGACGATCCCGGCGGTGGAGATCTCGGTGGACATCGTCAGGCAGGAGTGAGCCGGGCATCGCAGGCGGCCCGCCGCCCTAGACTGGTGCCATGACAGACATCAAGATCGGCGTGCTCTGCTGGAACCAGTACTCGGACTTCGGGCCGCTCCTCGACGCGGGCGTCCGCGCCGACCGGCTCGGGTACGACACGCTCTGGACCTGGGACCACCTCTACCCGATCGTCGGCGACTCGCACGGCCCCAACTACGAGGGCTGGCTGACGATCACCGCCTGGGCGCAGGCGACGCGG
>JAKAMV010000613.1 GCA_021812735.1 Chloroflexota bacterium
GTGATCGGCGCCGGCGGCGTCGGCACCGCGGCCGTGGCCATCGCGGCCCGGCGCGACTTCTTCGAGCACATGGTGGTCGCCGACTACGACCCGGCGCGTGTCGAGCATGCGCTCGCGCAGGTGGCGGGCGACGCGCGGTTCTCCGGCGCCCGCGTTGACGCATCGAGCGTCGACGCCATGGTGGGGCTGATCCGCGAACGGCGGATCACGCACGTCCTCAATGCGGTGGACCCGCGGTTCGTCATGCCCATCTTCGACGCCTGCTTCGCGGCCGGCGTGACCTACCTCGACATGGCGATGTCGCTGTCCAGGCCGCATCCAGACGAGCCCTACGCACTGGCGGGCCTCAAGCTGGGCGACGAGCAGTTCGCGAAGGCGGCGGACTGGGAGAAGGCGGGGCGCCTCGCGCTGGTGGGCGTGGGCGTGGAGCCCGGGCTGTCGGACGTGTTCGCGCGGTACGCGCAGGATGAGCTGTTCAGCGAGATCGACGAGGCGGGCGTCCGCGACGGGGCCAATCTCGTCGTGGACGGCTACGACTTCGCCCCCTCGTTCTCCATCTGGACCACGATCGAGGAGTGCCTGAACCCGCCCGCGATCTGGGAGGCGGGCCGCGGCTGGTTCACGACCCCGCCGTTCTCCGAGCCCGAGACGTTCGAGTTCCCCGAGGGGATCGGCCCGGTCGAGTGCGTGAACGTTGAGCACGAGGAGGTGCTGCTCATCCCGCGCTGGGTGAAGGCCAAGCGCGTCACGTTCAAGTACGGGCTGGGTGACGAGTTCATCAATGTCCTCAAGGTGCTCCACACGCTGCGCCTCGACCGGACCGAGCCGGTGGCGGTCAAGGGGGTGCAGGTCTCGCCGCGCGACGTCGTGGCGGCCTGCCTGCCCGACCCGGCCGGCCTGGGCGACCGGATGCACGGCAAGACGTGCGCCGGCACCTACGTCACCGGCAAGGGCAAGGACGGTCGTCCGCGAGCCGTCTACCTCTACCACGTGGTCGACAGCGACTGGTCGTGGCGCGAGTACCGGAGCCAGGCCGTGGTCTGGCAGACGGCCATCAACCCGATCGTCGCGCTGGAGCTGCTGGCGGCCGGCACATGGAGCGGCGCGGGCGTGCTCGGGCCGGAGGCGTTCGCCCCCAGGCCGTTCCTCGACCTGCTGGTGGCCTACGGCTCGCCGTGGGGCATGCGCGAGGACCCGGTCGCGGGTTGACGGGCCGACATCATCGGCGCAGGGGGGAGGGGCATGAACGACGGGGATCCTCCTGGCGGCCCGGGTCCCGGGTCCGTGGTCGTCGGGGCCATCGTCGGCGTGGTCATCAGCCTCGGGTTCGGGCTGCTTGTCGCCGCCTTGGCGAACACGTGGCTGCTGGTCGACTGGGTGAGGGGCGTCGCCTCCCTGGCCGCCGACGCCATCGTGGCCGCCGCCATGCTGCGCGTCGTGTTCCAGTCGGCGACCGGTCGATGGCGCGCGCTCCGGCGGCGCGGCCCGCGCGAGGGCTGACCGCGATCAGAGGCGCTCGATGCGCCGGCCTGCGAGTCGCGGCCCCCGCCGTGGCACGGCGATCCCGGACGCCTCGAGGAGCCGGATCACGCGTCCGCGCTGGCCGGCGTACGGCTCGAGGAGCTCGAGCATCCGTTCGTCCGTCCCGCGCGGCTCGCCGGCCAGCGCCCACGCCACGAGATCGGGCAGGTGGAAGTCGCCCACGCTGACCGCGTCCGGATCGCCGAACGCCCGCGCGCCGACCTCGGCCGCAGTCCAGGGCCCGATCCCGGGGAACTGCCGGAGTGCCGCGTACGCGCCCGCGAGGGCGCCCGTCGGGCCGGATGCCGCGGGCGCGAGCCGCTCGAGCCTGAGGGCCTCGCGCGCGACCGCCCGGATCAGCTCCGCGCGGCGCCGCTCAAGGCCGACCGGATGGAGGGTGAAGTACGGGAGCCCGGCGAGCACGGCTGGGTCGGCGGGGACGCGCAGCCCCCGCTCGCCTGCCGGGCCGGGGGCCCGCTCGCCCCACCGCGCCAGGATCCCCCGGTAGGCGCGCGACGCCTCGGTCCCCGTGACCTTCTGCTCGAGGATCGCCGGGACGAGCGCCTCGAGGACGTTGCCGGTCCGCCCGATGCGCAGGCCCCGCAGGCGGCGTGCCGCGTCGGCGACCACCGGGTGCCGCGGCACGAGGCGCGCCGGCTCGTCATCGAGACCGAGCAGGGCCACGATGCCGTCGAGGGCATGAGCCGCGCCAGGTCCCCAGGCCCGCGCCCGGACCTGGCGCCCTCCGCCCACCACCTCGATGAACAGCGTCGCCGGCCCGTCGGGGGTGCGAGTCACGCGCCACGCGGATCCCGACGCCTCGAAGCGGAGCGCGGGGTCGAGCCGGCCGTGACCGTGCACGCCGAGCGTCAGGCGGAGGTCGAGCGGCCCCGGCAGGACGGCCGTCCGCTCGAGCACGCGCTCGTCGGCGGGGGCGTCAGGCGGCATCGCCATAGGGTACGCACCCCGGCGCCTCGCCGCCGCGGAGCGATGGGGAATTATCCCGACTTGACAACTCGGGTATCCTGCCCCTCGCATCGTGCGAACCAGGATCATCGTCGCGATCGCGGCGCTCATTGCCGCGTCCGCCCTGGTCGCCGGCCCCGATACTGCGGGGGCCCGTGAGGCGGGCGTTGCCCAGACGCTCGACTCGGCGCAGTTCCGCGCCGTCACGCTCGCGCTGCCCTCGGAGCCGCCGGCGACGTCGATCACAACGCTTGACACCGCGCATCGCTCGGCCGGCTGGCTCGGGCCCGGCACCGCATTGGCCGAGGCAGCCGTCACCGCCGAGGTGGCGGGAGCGCGCCCGCTGGGACCGCAGCCCACCGTCAACCCCAAGCAGGTGCCGAAGAACGTCTGGCACCTCGACCCGAACATCAGCTGGTACGGGCCCGGCCTGTACGGCTCGCGTACAGCCTGCGGCGTCGCCTTGACGAAGGAGGTCCGCGGGGTCGCCAGCCGCACGCTCCCCTGCGGCACCCTCGTGACATTCCGCAACCCGGCCAATGGCCGGACAGCCACCGTCCCGGTCATCGACCGCGGACCATACGTGTCGGGCCGCATCTGGGACATGACCGGCGGGCTGTGCACCTACCTGGGCCACTGCTACACGGGCTCCATCGTGTGGAGACTGGCGGCGGGCTGACCGGGAACCGACCGCGGGCGATCCGCGTTCTTGTGGGGTCGTGCGGCTCGCCGCGTCCCGTCTCGAGGTCCTCGCATGCATGCTCCCGTTGTCCCCGCATCCCGCGCCGCCAGCCGGCGCCCGCCCCTGCTGGTGGCCCTCGCCGCCGCAGGGCTGACCCTCCTCGCGGCGTGCAGCCCGGCCGCGGCGCCGCCCGCGGCGTCCTCAGGAACCCCGGATCGCGGGCAGGCGACCCCGTCGGCGATTCCGGCGGCAACGTCCTCCGCCACCGGGACGGAGGCACCCGCAGGCACGACCCCGCTGCTGCTCGAGGTGCGAAGCGAGGGCGGGTTCATCAACCCGGCGGCGTCGATCGGAGCACCGCCCACCGTTGTCGTGGATGCCGACGGGCGTATCTACACGCCGGGCACGGGCGACGCCCAGACCCCGATGATCCCCGCGATCTCCGTCCGAGACACGGGCGCGGCCGGCGCCTCGGCGATCCTCGATGCCGCCCGAGCGGCCGGCCTGGCCGACGGCAGCGCCGGTGGCGGCGTCATCGCGGACATGGGGGCCATAGTGTTCACGCTCGAGGTGGATGGCCAGGAGGTCGTGTCGCGCGTCGTGCAGAACGGGCCCGTTGGCGCGCCGGGCCTCCCGCCCGGGCCCTCTGGCGGGTCTTCGGGCCAGCCGGGCGCGGCGGCCCTCGACCTGCTCGCGAGGCTGACCGACCCATCAACTCCATGGGGCGGCTCCACCGCCCCGGCGGTGTCCTATTCGCCACAGGCATTCCGCGTCTGGGTGGCCCGGTCGAGCGGCGACACGCCGGGGCCAACCGCGCGCCCTGGCCGCTGGCCGCGGACCCGTCCGCCTTCGGGGCGCCCGCCGCGGCGTCGCTCGGAGTTGACGGGCTTCGGTCGGGGGTCGTGGTGGGCGCAGAGGCCGCGACGCTGGCCGGAGCGCTCGCGACCGCTGCCGCCGGCACGACCCTCACGGCGAACGGCGTCGGCTACCGCGTCTGGATCGAGCCCCTGCTCCCGGTCGAGCTGGGTGGCTGAGCCGATCCGCGCCGGATGCACGCCGGACGCGCCCGATTCGTGTGCAAAGCCACATCCGCGGCTCACGCAGCTCGCGGGCTGCCGCCATAGGGTGGTCACAGGCGGAGCCGCATCCGGTCGGCTCGCCGCGGATGGAGGACCCTGTGGCCGCGACGCGAACTGAGACCCGGCGGTGAGCCGCCGCCAACGCGGATCGCGCCGCGCCCCGGATCGAGCCTACGGCAGCGTGGAACCTGCGTCGCGGCGCGTCCATCCGCCCGAGCGTGCGCCGCAGACCTCGGTCCGGGCGCAGCTGGAGGGCGCGAGCCCGGCGGCTCGCGCCCTCCTCCCCATCCGCTTCTTCTTCGGCGCGACGTTCGTCTACGCGGGTCTCGACAAGATCGTGGACCCCACGTTCCTCGACCCCTCCTCGCCGGCATCGATCACGGCCCAGCTGGCGGCGTTCACCCGGACGTCGCCGCTGGCGTTCATGATCAAGCCCGTCGAGCCGTTCGCCGTCCTGGTCGGCATCCTGATCGCGCTCGCTGAGATCGCCGTCGGTCTCGGGACCATCTCCGGCCTGCTGTTCCGCGTGGCGGCTGCCGGCGGCGCGCTCCTGTCGCTCCTCTTCTTCCTGACCGCGTCGTGGGCGACCCACCCGTACTACTACGGCCCTGACCTGCCCTACGCGTTCGGCTGGCTCGCCCTCGCAATCGCCGGCACGAGCGGCGTGCTGGTGCCCGGGTTCATCACGGCGATCGGCGCCGGCGTGGAGGCGGCCATGCCGTGGGGCCAGCGCGTGGCCAGCTCGGCGGCGGCGTCGGGGTTCCGGCCGCCCCGCTACCTCGACGAGGAGCCGTCGATCTCGCGCCGCTGGCTGGTCCAGACGGGCGTGCTCGCCGGGGCCACGCTCGTGGTCGGCGCGTTCGCCGTGCCGATCCGGTTCTTCCGCCAGGGCGACGACGCCTCCAGCGCGAGTGGCGCTGGCGACGCCTCGAACGTCTCCCTCGTCGGCGCCGCCGGAACGGCCAGCACGCCGGGCGCAGCAGCGTCCAGCGCCTCGCCGGTGCCGGGAGGGCCCACCTCGGCGCCGCAGGCGTCGCCGACGACCGGGTTCACGCCCAGCGGCCTGGCCGTGACCACCACGTCCCAGGTGGACAAGTCCGGGGCCGTCCGGATCCGCGTGCCGGTGAGCGCGCCCTCGTCGCTGCCCGCCGGCGACCCGGCCGTGGTGGTCAAGCTCAAGAGCGGCGGGTACGCCTGCTTCGACGCCATCTGCACGCACCAGGGCTGCCGGGTCGGCTGGGATGCCCAGTACGACGTGCTGCTCTGCCCCTGCCACGGCGCCGCCTTCGACCCCAACAACCACGCGGCCGTCATCCAGGGCCCCACGAACCAGCCGCTGCTCGAGCTGCCCATCGTGATCGACTCCAAGACCGGAACCATCAGCCTCAAGGCCTGAGCGCCACAGACGGCGTAGTCTCTGCGCCGTGGATCGCGAGGTTCCGGTCCTGTCGCGACGCGCCCTGCTCGCGGGCATCGGCCTGGGTGGCGTCGCGGCGATCGCGGCGGCCTGCAGCCCGGCGCCCTCGCCGTCGCCGCCGGGCTCCCCGGAGGCGTCGCCGGCCCAGACGCCGACGCCGTCGGTGCCGCGGGCGGAGAGCACCACGTCGCCGGTTCCGCGGCCCACGTCGCCGACGCCCTCGATCACGCCACAGCCCTCGGCCGTCGACCAGCTGCGGACCAGGACCGCGGGCCTGCTCATCGTCGGCTTCCGCGGCGAGCGCCTCGCGGACGCCCCGTGGGTCCGGGCCGCGATCGAGCGCGACGGCCTCGGCGGCGTCATCCTCTTCGATCGCGATCAGCTCACCGGCAGGGACCGCAACGTCGCCTCGCCGGCGCAGGTGGCGGCGCTCACCCGCGAGCTGCGGACGGCCGCCGGCGAGGCGGGCCTGCTGATCGGCGTGGACCAGGAGGGCGGCCTCGTCACCCGCCTCGGCCCGCCCCACGGGTTTCCCGCCCTCGCCTCCGAGGCGCAGGTCGGCGCGGGGACGGTGTCGGCGGCTCGGACCTGGGCGCGGACGCTGGCGGGCACCGTCGCCGACGCCGGCTGCAACCTCGACTTCGCGCCGGTCGTCGACCTCGACGTGAACCCGGCCAGCCCGGCGATCGGCGCCCTCGGCC